>CAMLED010000037.1 GCA_946479115.1 uncultured Candidatus Saccharibacteria bacterium
CTGGGTTGTCTGCTGCACAGCAAATTCCGTATCAAACAGAACAATCGGCTTGGGTCCAAGATGGTCAGTTCCATTACGCTGGTCAATCTCTATGTTCAGTTGAGGCTTTGAGGCTGCCTGGCCGCCATAATCAGGACAATGCCTGTGCGGCCATTACGGCTGTAATGGCTCTCGACACTACGGTGACACCAGAGGCTGTTGAAATGGGACTAAGTTCATTCACGGGTCTTCCGCACCGCCTAAAGTTTGTACGCGAAGTTCAAGGAGTTTCCTATTTCGACGATAGCATAGCCACCACTCCAGGTAGCGCGATTGCGGCCATTCATGCATTTGATGCACCAAAAGTACTTATTCTCGGTGGGTCTGATAAGGGTGCTGATTACAGCGGGTTGGTTAACGAGATTATGAATAGCCCGTCAGTGCGTGCAATTATTGCTGTTGGAAAAACAGGTGGCCAGATCGCAGAACTATTACGTACCCAGGGTGCTGCTGTTGCGTTGCAGCGCGTGGATTCAACTGACATGTCTGATTTTGTCCAAGCGGCCAAAGACCATGCGCAGCCGGGCGATGTTGTTGTTCTCAGTCCTGCTAGCGCTAGTTTTGATATGTTTAAAAATTATAGTGACCGCGGTGATCAGTTTATTAGTACTGTCGAGAAACTCGAGGATCAATAATTGTGCAGCCGCTACTGAAACGACTTGATGTACTTCGTGATTCAATTACGACCGCTTACGACCAGTTAGCGATTGATAGTAAAACCACGCAGCTCGCAGCGGTCGAAACGGAGCTAACGTCACCTGAGATTTGGAATAATCCTGCCTATGCTCAGGAGAAGAGCAAACAGGTTGCTGCTCTGCAATCTATGGTTGAGCCTTGGCATGTTTTACGTAGCCAAGCTGATGATATGCGTGAATTGATGGAACTCGGTGACGATAGTCTTCTGAGTGAATTTGAAACGCAACTTAGTGCCCTGGAAATCGAACTGGCGGAGCGCAAAAAAGAACTGCTCTTTAGTGGGCAGTACGATGACCATAACGCGATTATTCGTCTGAGTGCAGGCGCTGGTGGCACTGATGCTCAGGACTGGACCGAGATGCTGGAGCGTATGTATTTACGCTGGGCTGAAAAAGCCGGTATGCAGACTACTATTGTTGAGCGTTCGGCGGCTGATGAAGCCGGTATTAAAAGTAGCGTCATTGAGGTCTCTGGGCCCTATGCCTACGGCAAGCTTCGTTCAGAGAACGGTGTGCATCGCCTCGTTCGCCTTAGCCCGTTTAACAGTGATAATTTACGCCAAACAAGCTTTGCACTCGTTGATATCTTGCCGCAAATTGATACACCCGATGAAGTTGCGATCGATGATAAGGATCTCAAAATTGACGTCTACCGCGCTGGTGGCCACGGTGGCCAGTCGGTCAATACGACCGATAGCGCCGTTCGTGTAACACACATCCCGACGGGTATAGTGGTGGCGATTCAAAATGAACGTTCGCAGTTACAGAACAAAGAAACGGCTATGAAAATCTTACGCTCAAAATTAGCACAGTTGCAGCTTGAGCAGCATGCTGAAAATATCAGCGACCTGCAGGCGAACGAATCGGCTAGCTGGGGAAGTCAGATTCGTAATTATGTCCTCCACCCATACACGATGGTTAAAGACACTCGTACCAAGCACGAAGATCGCGACGCCAGTGGCGTACTTGATGGCAAAATTGACGGTTTTATTGAAGCCTACCTTGAGGCAAATCTGAGCAACGACTAGGCTGTGTATAAGTAGTAGGTGAGACCGTTTGCGTCCGTCCTTCTTATGCTATAATAACTAAAGTAATGATTCTATTAGATCGCGTCACCAAGTCGTACGGTAAAGATTTAAAACCGGCACTGAACCGAATTAGCCTTCACGTTGAGCCAAAAGAGTTTGTCATCTTGGTGGGAACCAGTGGTGCGGGCAAGACAACGCTACTGCGTTTGTTAACCCGTGAGGAAAAACCAACCAGCGGCAAAATTGTTGTCGGTGGCATCGACTATGACACCCTAAAAGACAAACATATTCCGCTACTGCGCCGCAAAATTGGCGTCGTTTTCCAGGACTTTAAACTGTTGCCGCAGCGCACAGTGTTTGAGAATATCGCTTTTGCACTGGAAATTGCGGGTATGACTAACCGTGAAATTAAAAACACCGTACCAAAGGTAATTGAACTCGTTGGACTCGTTGGTAAAGAAAAGAACTTTCCGCATCAGTTATCAGGTGGTGAACGCCAGCGTGTTGCCATTGCCCGTGCGGTAGTACGTCAGCCAAAGATTTTGATCGCCGATGAGCCAACCGGTAACCTCGATCCAAAACACAGCTGGGATATCGTGCGTCTTCTCGAAAAGATTAACAAGTACGGCACGACAGTTCTCCTGACTACGCACAACGTTGAAATCGTGAATAAATTAAAACGCCGCGTCGTGACTCTAGAGCACGGTAAAATCAGCAGCGATCAAGCAGAGGGGAGCTACAAACAATGAGCAAACGAAAACTAGACGCCAAGGCGTTTGCTCAACAAAAGCGCAACCGACGCCAATGGCTTACCTTTGTTCGCATGTGCCGTTATGGTGTAAATAACTTTAGTCGTAACGCATGGCTAACGATTGCCGCAACTGCAGTGATGACAATTACATTGCTGGTGGTGTTTACGACACTCGCAGCGCGTAATGTCCTGCTCGATACAGTGAGTGTGATTCGTGATAACGTCGATATGTCAATTTATGTTGAGACTGACATCAGTGACGGTGATGTTAAAAAGATCGAATCGGGTCTGAAAAACCTCAGCACTGTCAAAGCAGTCGATTACATTAGCCCTAAAGAGGCACGTGATAACTTTGCAAAGGCCAATAATGGCGATGCCGGTGTTCTTAACGCGCTCAACGAGGCAACCAATCGTTTTCCTGGAACATTCCGCGTTAAATTGACCGATATTAACGACACGACTCAATTGCAGGCATTCGTAAAAGATAATGATACCGTCAAAGCCAATATTGACCCGAATCGCAAACCGTCATTTGCTGGTGAGCGTAAATCAGCGATCGCCAGTATTGGCCGCTGGATAGGCTTTGCCGAGAAAGCAGGGCTTGTGGCAAGTATTGTCTTTGTCGCCATCTCATCGCTCATCGTGTTTAATACAATCCGCATGGCTATTTTTAACCGCAAGGACGAAATTCAGATGATGAAGCTCATTGGTGCCGATGGAAGCTTTATTCGTGGCCCATTCCTGGTTGAAGCTGTCGTTTATGGATTTATTGCCGCTGTTGTTGCAACCGTACTAGGTGTAATATTACTACAGGCCTCTAGTGACAAACTGCTCAGTTATGGTGTCAGTGTCCAGAGCACGCTTGAACTCACAACAACTTACATCGGTTTTGTTGTTCTTGGAATGATCCTTCTTGGCGGCCTCATTGGCGTCATCTCCTCACTGCTTGCAACACGACGATATTTAAAGATTTAATACTTTTAACAGATAAAACATAGATTGACAAGGAGATACTGCTTATGCTAGGATTGAAAGTAATGAAGCAACGGTCCGCCACACCAGTTACGTCAGGGTTACTCACCAAGTTTGCGCTTGTTGCCACTGCTGTCGTTATGAGTGTTGCGACGCCTCTTGCATTGATGCCAAAGGTACATGCTGATCCATTCGACGATCAAATTAATGCCTTGCAGTCGAAGATTAATCAATATAAACAGCAGGCCGGGGCATTGCAGGTTCAAATTGGTAATTTGCAGGCGGCTGTTAATGAACTTGAGGTTCAAAAGAATATTATTCAGACACAAATTGATCTGAACCAGACCAAGTTTGATAAATTGCAACAAGACATCAAAGTCGCTGAGCAAAAAATCGCAGACAGCAAAGAGGCTTTAGGTGTTGTTCTCGCTGATCGATATGTTGGTGATAGCGTCTCGCCACTTGAAATGCTTGCGAGTAGTAAAAATATCAGTGAATACGTCGACAAGCAATCGCTTCAGGCTTCGCAAAGTGATCAACTACAGGTAATTATCAAAGATATCAATGAGCAAAAAGCAAAGCTTAGCAAGGCAAAAGCCGATGTTGAAGCGGTGCTCGCAGATCAAACGGTGCAACGAAATGCTCTTGTTGCCAATCAGCAGCAACAGCAAGTATTGCTTGATCAGACCAAGGGTGAAGAAGCGGCGTACCAGTCATTAATTGGTGCAGCGCAGCAGCAAATGTCAGACGCATCAGCTCGACAGGCAGCCTACTACCGTAGCTTGCTCAGTGGTCCTGGCGGTGGACAATCTGGTGTTGTCGGTAGTTTCCAGTACACTAACTGGAGCGGTAATCTTGGCGCCTGTGGCGGTGGGTACGGTTATAGTCCTGTGCAAGGTCGCAACTATTGTAGCTTTGGTCACGATGCGATTATCGATGAATGGCAATTATATAACCGAGAATGCGTGAGCTATGTTGCTTGGGCGTTGCAATATCGTTTTGGCAAGCAAGTTAACGGTTTCCGCGGTCAAGGTAATGCGATGGACTGGCCACGTAGCGCGCCTGCTTACAGTGGGGCATACCGCGTCTATAGCCCACAGCCTGGTGATGTCGTTGTCTTGCCGGCTTCAGGTAACTTCGCTCCAATCGGTCACGTGATGATTGTCGAATCGGTGAACGGCGAGTGGATGCACGTTAGCCAGTACAACTTCTACGGTACTGGTCAGTACAGCACGATGGACGTCAAAAACTCTGGTGTTGTCTTGCTACGATTCCCATAACCCTTGATGATGTGATTATGGCTTTTATAGCGCACCTCTCCAAAGAGTGCGCTATAATTATAAGCAGTATCGTTATCATAAATAAAACAGGGGAATGTCCGTGTCATCCAACCAACAATCTATGGCGACGCCACTTGAGCGCTCGACCACCGGTATATCTAAGAACATTTATTTCCTGACTATTGCCGTCGTTGCAGTTATTAGCTTTGTCGCAGGAACGCGAGGAAATGAAATTATGGGTGCGATCGCGCCCGTGCTTGGTTTCAAAGTCGAGACAGGTACGCTCAACCTTTCAACGGTCCAAAAGGCTTACCAAGAGCTCAAAGCTAACTATGATGGTCAACTGGACGAGTCAAAGCTAATTGACGGCGCTAGCCGTGGCATGGTTGCCGCAGCAGGCGACCAGTACACGGTCTTTATGGACGCCAAAGAAGCTTCAGATTTTAATAATGATCTTTCAGGAAAAATCGGTGGTGGTATTGGCGCAGAAGTAGGAACCCGTAATGATCAGCCGACTATTATTCGCGTTATCGAGGGTAATCCAGCCGCTAAAGCCGGTTTGATGGCTGGCGACATCATCGTCGGCATTAACGGCGAGTCAACGAGTGATTGGACTGTCTCAAAAACCGTCGACAAAATCAGGGGTGAGGTCGATACGACCGTAAAGGTATCGGTTGTACGTAACAATGAGCCTAAAGAATTTACAATTACCCGTGCTATTGTTAATAACCCAAGTATTCAAACCTCTGTGGCAAATGGCGTTGGCATTTTAACTATCTCTCGCTTTGATAGTGAAACGTCAGACTTAGCCCGCCAAGCGGCACAAAGCTTTAAACAGCAAAATGTGCGTGCCGTAATTCTTGATCTTCGTGGTAATGGCGGTGGGTATCTGACTGCTGCACAGGACGTGGCTGGACTATGGTTGAAAGACCAGGTTGTCGTGTCAGAACGTGTAAACGGTAAAGTAACCGAAGAATTAAAATCAGGCGGTGATCCAATCCTTGCAGGTTTACCAACTGTTGTCCTTGTTAACGCCAGTAGTGCGAGTGCCAGCGAAATTGTGGCTGGTGCGCTGCAAGACCATAAAGCGGCCACACTTGTGGGTGAAAAGACATTCGGCAAGGGAACTGTCCAAAAAGTGATTGATCTTGGTGCCGGTACGATCCTTAAGGTAACAGTGGCACGTTGGTATACGCCAAATGGTAAAAATATTACCAAAGAAGGTATTGCCCCTGATCAGGCAGTCGAACTGAAGGCCGAAGATGTTAACGCCGGCAAAGATCCACAGCTAGATGCCGCTAAGAAACAATTAGGAGTAAACTAAGACGCGTCTAAAGCCGTAGTTGTGCTTTTAATCGGTTCTTAGTACTATAGAGGAAGATATGGATACAAAGAAAAAAATACTACTTGTCGAAGATGATGTTGCCCTCGCTGCCGTTTATAAATCACGTTTAGAACTAGAAGGTTTTGATATCCGTGAAGTGAACAACGGTGAAGAGGCACTATCTGCTGCTCTTGAATACAAACCTGATCTGATCTTGCTCGATGCAATGATGCCAAAGATTAGCGGCTTTGATGTCCTCGACATCCTCCGTAACACTCCTGAAACTGCGCATATTCGCATTATTATGCTGACCGCACTTAGCCAGCCAAAAGATAAAGAACGTGCCGAAGCGCTTGGCGTTGATGATTACCTCGTAAAATCACAGGTCGTTATTGGTGACGTCGTTGAACGCGTTAAACACCATCTTGGTCTAACTGTTTAGTTCTATATAACTGCAATTCATAAGCAACCCCGCTGTAGGGGTTGCTTTTTTATGACGGTTATGGTATAGTCAATACATAATCTAAAAAAGATAAAAACAAAAAAATGACTGAACAACTTACACGAGAACCTGAACAAAAAAACGAACATATGCCAGCCGTTGGCGATGACGTGCTAGTGCAACGCGGTGATGGTCGAATTGACTCTATGAGGATTTGGGACATCTCCAATCCTGTTGACACATTTGACAGTCATAATAAGCCAATTAGCGAGCGTGAGGTAACTGTCGTTGGTTATGAACCTGAAATGGTTAAGGGTCGATTGGCATTCCCGAAAAAGACGGTTCTTGAGGAGGCATTATCGCCAGAGGCGCAACAAGAACTCGCTGCCGAACGTGATGCGTATGAGCAGTCTGAAGGTGTTACGCGCCGTTTAGGTGAGCTTGGCCTTGGTACTGACCTAACGAAAGATATTTCTGTCTACCAAGTCCCTAATATGGAACATAAGAAATAAATATGAGTGAGCAATTTCCTGGTTCATCACACGAATCTGCCGATAGGCAGCCATTGCGCCGCGTAGAGCTTACGAAGGCTGAGTGGCAAGCACTTCATATGGCAGTTGATCCCAGCGACCCTGGCGCCAAAGTAGTTATGGATATGCATCATCTATCATTCGATGAGGGTGATTTAGAAGTATCAGTATATGATGCAGATAATGACCAGCATCAAGTTTTTGTTGCAACAACGGATAGTGGAGACCCTTTTACGCGTCGACGTATGGATACTGAGGTTGCTTCTGCTGATAGTGAACCGAACGAATACGATAATATGTATAATACCGACATTGAGTTAGATGAACGAAATGGTTATTCTGTTGAAAATGCAGCAGTAGTGACGCCTGAGTCGGAAAAGAATCTTGAACTTAAGACAGAGTATTCGATTGATCAACTTGAAGCAGCAGGTAAAAAAGATCAGCAACTTATGGATGTCATCGCTGATGCGTTAAAAGATTTACCCGATGGCCTATCAGGCGACAAGCATACTCTCATCGAGGCCTTGCGTAGTAGTGAAGCGGCAGCTAGCTCGGTAACAGCGTATCTTCGTGAAAAGGTAGATGCTTACCTGGGCGATTTACCAGAACGTATACAGCGAAACGAAATGAAAAAACCTAACTTTCCTGGCGGTGAAGTGATGAATAGTCGAGATGTTGTAGCGCTATATGCATGGCGTAAAATTTCTGGGCAGTGGGATCCATCAGCCGAAGATGGTCAAACTGACGAAAACGCTACTGTTGGACAGCACCGTGAAGCCGCTAATCGAATCTTACGTTCACCATCGTTTCAGCGGGAGATTCGTCGTGAACAATAACGAAAAGTCTAATGTCGTACGTATTGATGCATGGCAGCGTGATAAACAGCTCAAAGAGCAGCAGCGTCAAATAGATGCTCAGCAGCCTATTGTGGTTCCGGAGCATATCACTGCAGCTGCGGAAGAGCATCGTGCTCGTCAGCAGCGTCTTGGAATGCGTGTCGTAGACCAGGTTATTGATAAGGTGCCTGAGGCGACTGATAGCGACACTACATCCACTGGCCCCGAGTTTCACTACGATGAATAAAAAATACTCCGCGAGATGCGGAGTATTTTTTGTCAGGGTGTAATTATTTAACGCTGACTTGTGTGCGAGGCACAGTTTTGCCAGTAAAGTGGCCTTTTTTAACCTTACCGAATTCAACAACGCCATCGATAGCAGCGTGAATTGTAAAGTTTTTGCTGATAAATGTACCAGGGCCAGCAACCTTAGTTGAACCAGTTTGACGAACCAAAACTTCGCCAGTGCGAACTTTTTGGCCACCAAAGCGTTTCACGCCAAGGCGTTGGCCGGCGTTATTGTGGATGTTCTTACTTGAACCACCTGCTTTAACGTGTGACATAGGTTAACTCCTTATAGTTTCTAAAATCAATCTGTTCAATTGTAGC
>CAMLED010000038.1 GCA_946479115.1 uncultured Candidatus Saccharibacteria bacterium
GGATCTTTACCTTGGGCGATGCGCTCTTTGTTGGCTTTGATCTGTTTTTCATCGCGGAAGCTGAATTTGATCGGTGTACCAGCGAAGTTAAATTCTTCACGCATAAGGCGTTCTAGGTAGCGTTTGTATGACCAGTGAACGAATTTTAGGTTGCTACCGTAGATAACGAACCATGGTGGTGACACGTCGGTTTGGACCATGTAACGTAGTTTTGGATGCGTGTTCTTGAGGCCAGCTGGCGGGTGCTTTTGAATAGCTGTCTGCAAAAGGTCGTTAAGTTTACGAGTCTTGCATTCTTGTTTACGACGAGCGTCGATATCAAGGGCTAGGTCGAATAATTTCGTGACGTTCTGACCAGTAACGCTACTGGTGAAAATAAGTGGTGCCCATGGCGTAAATTTGAAGTTATACGCAATCTTTGGCGCGAGTGCATCACGGGTGTAGGCGTCTTTGTCGACAACACTATCCCATTTACTGACAACGATCACCATACCCTTGCCTGCTTCGTCGATAATACCAGCCAGGCGTTGGTCTAGCTGGGTGCTCAGTTCGTTAACGTCAATTAGTAGCAAACAAACGTCTGCTTCTTCGATAGCCTGCAAGGTGCGAAGTACCGAGAATTTCTCGATGCCAACTTCTTGCTTACCAGGTTTACGCATACCAGCAGTATCAAGGAGTTCGATATCTCGGGCGCCATAACGGATTGAAACGCGGTTAACGTCGCGGGTAGTACCAGCGATATTGGCAACGAGCGCCTGCTGTTTGCCGGCCAAGGTGTTGAATAGATTGCTTTTACCAACGTTTGGACGACCGATCAAAGCAACGCGCAGAACGTCGTCTGGTTCGTCTTCGAATTTAGCAGGAATAAGGTTAACGATTTCATCAAGGACATCGATAACACCTTGGTTGTGTTCCGCAGAGGTACGGATGATAGATTTGATACCGAGGCGCTTGAATTCATCGTTAGGCAATGATTCTTTCAGGTCGGCTTTGTTCGTAACCAATAGAACTGGCTTTTTGCTTTTGAGGGCTTTTTTAGCAACAAGTTTGTCTTGGTCGCTGGCGTATTGACTACTGTCAACAACAACGAGGATGACATCAGCAGCATCGGCAGCTTCAGTAATCTGTTCTTGAATGCTGGCTTCAAATTCGTCGTTAGGGTCCTTTAGACCGGCGGTATCAACGAGCCAGAAGTTGTGGTATTTGTATTCCACGCGGCCCAAAACGTTATCACGAGTAGTACCGGCTTCGCGGGCAACGATTGCCTGCTGAGCGCGCACCATACGATTAAAAAGCGAACTCTTACCGACGTTCGCTTGCCCAATGATTGCTACTGTTGGTAACTTTGATGCCATAAACTTACGTAATTATAACAGAGATAAGGACAGTTTGCGAGCGTAAGCGGGATCGGAATGTGTGAGACATGAAATTCGCCTCGCTTCCTGGTACGTAAATGTACCGAAAGCGAGGCGATTCTCACACAGAGTTTGATCAGGAGGGAGTTTGTTCCCTCGTTACGTATGTAGTCGGGATGACCTTGGTGCCCTCTTCGCTTCTTGCGAACTGGAAGCTGCGACGGACGGGGTCTTCGCCAGGTTCGCATGTACCAAAAGTTCCAGCAATTGCTGTTGATGTGGACGTGAACATCCCGTGTCTAACAAGAATGTTACACGTCCTCAATCGCAATTCGGATTCAGTGGCATCACCTTGAGGTATGTATACAACCTGCTCACCTCCAACAGAGTTGATTGTGAGATGACCGCTGGCGGCATCGTATTCTCCGTTGCACGCAACGAAATTGCGCAGATCGTAGATCTGCCTTGCGGCATCAAGCGAATCTGTATACGCGATGGTACGCGTGGTTTTTGGTGGGCGGGTCATGAGAATCGTCGGCATAGCAGGTTCCAATGACATGGTAGACTCCAATTCTGATCAGTTGTCGATGTGCGAGAATAATTGCATTATATCACAAATATGTAAAAAATGCAATACGCTTACGCATATATCACCTAGCGCATATCGACGATTTCGAACTTTCCGGGACGTATATCACCAATTGAATAATTACCGAAATTAGTACGGTGAAGCTTCTTCACCTCATAACCAAGGCTCGCAAATGTGCGGCGGATCTGGCGATTGCGACCTTCGGTCATTACGACTTTCCATTCGTCACGGTTGTCATCCGATAGTCGCTCCAGAGTCAATTTACTTGGTCCGTCTTCGAGTTGAACACCGTAATCATTAATCATCTGCTGATGTAGTGGTTCCAGATCACGGTCTAGGCGGACATTATAAATCTTAGTCTTGGCGAACTTAGGATGTGTCAGGCGATAGGTAAAATCACCATCGTTAGTAAGGATAATTAACCCAGAGCTATTAAAGTCGAGGCGCCCTACTGTTTTGAGGCTATGGTATTCCGGTGGCAATAGCTCGTAGATGGTCGGTAGATCACCCTGTGAGCGACGTGAGCATACATATCCGGCAGGTTTATTGAATGCCAAGTATTGTAGGTCTGCTGAGGCTGTGACGGGCTTGCCGTTCACGATCACTTCGTCACCTTCGTTAATACGGGCGCCTAGGTCAATGACGATGCCATTTACTTTGACATAGCCACGTTCAATATACTCGTCGGCTTCACGACGAGAAAGACCCAAATGCAGGGCAAGATATTTATTCAGACGCAGGGTCTTGTCGGGTTCAGGAAGACTCATTGTCCTAAGTATAACACTAGTACGCCGTTGGAGCTGGCGGTTGTGGAGGATTAGTCGGTGCTGGCGGTACAGTTGGAGGTGTCATAGGAGCAGCAACTGGTGCTGGTGGCATGACTGGAGGTTGCGGTGTTGGCATTGCTGTTGGTGCAGGCGCAACAGGTGCGGCTGGAGCTGGTGCTGCAGAGGCGTTACCTAATTCTTGGTCAATTAGGCTACCAAGATCTGGCTTGCTGTCAGCTGTTTGTGGCATAGGATGGATCACACGGTCACCTAGGTTAGCAGGACGAGGTGTCGAGAACGGTGCAGTTGGTTGTGGAAGGCCACCTGGTGCTGTAGTTTCAACAGGAGTTTGATACGTTGGCGCTGGTTGGCGTGGTGGTACAGCAGGAGACGCAGAGCGGTCAGCTGGTGCAGCTGCTGGTGTTGCAAAATTATTGCCACCAGGAGTGCTGACTGGCGCATCAGCGAGTACTTCGTGGACGGTGCGGACAACGTCTTCGATACCAACTTGAGATTTAACCAAATAGCGATCAGCACCAAGGGCTTGGCCACGGGCGCGCTGATCTTCGCTGCTAAGAGCGGTCATCATGATTACTTTGATGTCTTTTGTTTCAGTGGTCGAACGCAGAATATCCAACATGTCAAAGCCGCTAATCTTTGGCATCATCACATCACTCACAATTAATTGTGGGCGTTCTTTGATGGCCATAGCAAGCGCTTCTTCGCCGTCACCAGCTGATACGATGTCGTATCCCTCGGCTAACAGGCGTACGCCATAGATTTCACGTAGACTTTTGTCGTCTTCTACCAGTAGTATTTTGGTCATATTATCCCCTATTGTACTGAACTACTTTTGAAAATGCTATAGCTCTTATGGTTGATTTTTTAATTTTGATTTCGAGGTGGGACTACAACGTCCATCGTACGAGGCTGCACATATTGGCGAGGATCTTGTTCGATAGCTGTCAGTGGTGTGTTCTGAAGTGGGCGGGATGAGAGCGGCGTTGGAATGACTGGCGCTGGCGGAGCTATTGGTGCAGCTGGTACTGGAGCCGGAGCTGGAGCAGCGATTGGCTCAGGCGCGGGCGGAGCGACTGGCGCTGCTGCAATGACTGGCGGCTGCGGTGCTACTGGCGGAACAACAGGTGCCGTTTCCTCAATGACGGGTTCTTCGGTTTGTGTGCTGATAGTTTCGATCATTTGCATAGCGTCTTCGTGGCTGGTGCGTGGCAGTTCAACGTAGAACGTGCTTCCCTGTTTGTATTCGCTATCTACCCATAGACGGCCATTCATGGTTTCAACGAGGCGGCGGCAAAGATATAGTCCTAGGCCGGTGCCGCCAATTTCGCGTGTTTCGGTGTTGTCGACGCGGTAGAATTTTTGGAATAAGTGCACTTGGTCTTCTTTTGGAATGCCAATA
Organism: uncultured Candidatus Saccharibacteria bacterium; assembly: GCA_946479115.1. Next base: position 4,132 of record CAMLED010000038.1, read on the forward strand.
CCGCTGTCTGCCACACTAATGGTGACGTGATCCGTATCGCCGTTAATATCAACGACAACATCGCCCTTTGGTGTGTATTTGATGGCATTCTCAACCAAATTACCAATAACCTCACGCAGGTGGTCGTTATCAACATTCACATAGAACACAGGATTAAGCCGGCGCTCGATACGTTCGCCTTCTGGCATTGGCTTAAAGAGTGTCCGTAGGCCTTTTTCGTCTGCCTTTGGTTTCAGGCCTTCGATAATTTCGTGAGTAAAGGCCACGACATCAACGACCTTCGGATTGTTAGATAGGCGGCCATCTTCTGCCTTGGTGACGTCTAGGAGGTCCTGGAAGAGCCGTCCTAGGTGCTGGGCTGAGGCGTGGGCTTTGTTAATAAAGTCACGGGCTTTCTCGTCGATAGTTGCCGTAGCTGGGTTTAATGCTAATCCCAAGTAGCCTTCAATTGATGCTACCGGTGTGCGCATTTCGTGGCTAGCGGTGCTAATAAATTCGGCTTGCTCGCGTTCTTCGGTCTTTTCCTTGGTGATATCGCGAAAAACAATGATTGCCCCTGCCCCTAACTGGCCAACTGGCGAGACATTAACAGATACCAGCAGCCGTTTTTCAGAATTTGTCAGTAGGAATAAGTCACTTGTTGTCACCTGCTGATTAGTAGCCAGCGTATTAGCCACAGGATCATTAGCAGTCGTGACCTCATTGCCGTTTTTATCAAGTAATTTTAGGACTGATTTGTAGCTAAGCGCTAGCGCATCTTGCTTGCCCCAGCCAATGATTTGCTGCGCTGCTGGGTTGATCAGTTGAATAACACCTTGGCTATTGACTGCAATAACACCATCGGCGATGGCGTTAATGACGACTTCGGCTTTGTTCGCAACTTGACTCAGCTCGCTTGCCAGGTCGCGGTAGGCACGATCGCTCGAGCTGGTGGTTGATGACTTCGCGTGCCAAATAAAGTAACTGACGACTAGTGGTAATTCACCAGCCAGGACAATCGCAACGATCATTTCTCTGGTGAGCGTATCGGCAGATAGCTGCACGAACAGATATACTAATGTCGCAGCGAATAATGGGAGTAGCCCGTAATAACTAAAGACACCCGCAAAGACAGCGACGACAATCCATAATGCAAGGAATGGTGAGTCGCTATGGCCAGTACTGAGAATAAGTGCTGCGGTCATTGCGACTAAAAGCATAAAGGCGCTAAACGATCCCCAGAAGATATATTTTTGCGGTACCCAGAAATACGAGACAAGTGCGGCCACAAACGCCGTCGCCGCCATGCCCGCTACCGTATTACTCACCAGCAGCGCCGCGCCAACGTCGTTCATGTCGGCAAAGGCTGACCAGACATACAGGGCTAAAATAATACCGGCCACTAACATAATCGCCTCGCAAATGCGGCGATGCCAAAATCGATTCAGCGATAGCGGTTTGATTGTGTAGCCCCCTACTTAAGGTATTTTGCTTATGGCATGATTATGACGAAAAAAACTGGTTTAGGCAAGCCAAATTAAAAGCGTCCCACGCCTTACGAATAGGAGCGCGGAAGCATCCTTGTCGTAGGGCGTGGGACGGGTACCTTTCAGTATGAGATGGGCGGTAGCCTGCTAATGTGCAGACTGTTGGATGGTGATGGTGTTTTCATGATCGGCAAGTTGCTGCGTGAGCATATCTACCAATACCGTGTCGTGAGCTTGCTGCGCATTTGCGATTTTTGCTTCAAGCTGCGCCTTGCGGCTGCTGGTTTCTGACATTTCGTCACCTTCTCTCTGTTAAGGTACTTTTATTAAAACATAGGTGTTGTGGATCGGTAAACTGTTAAATAAAAGAACGCCCATGACTGGGCGCTCCTTTTTCACCTCCCTACTAATTGATACTTAGTAGGGTCCAGCTGCCGCCTTGGTTGTCGGTACGTAGGCAGTAGTCGTTCGCACCGTCACTGAGTGTCAGGATCTGTGCGATACGCTCGCCGCTACGAATGACCGTGCGAAGACCCGCGTCTAGGAAATTGTAGGTTGTTCCCCCGTATTCCATGCGACGTGGGTAAGCGCGTAGGTCGCGACCGAATCCCATTGCGGTGATTGTAACTGGACTGTTAATAGTAGTGAATTTGTTCATATTCTTACTCCTCGAGATTTTGATTGATTTATTTTTGGTAAATAAAAAAACTGACAACAAGAAAGATGGTCAGCTACGGATTTATGAGTAAGCTACGAGGAGACAAATTGGCACCGTCAGCCATTTGCTGTATCACCTGAAGTAGCAGTTGAATATGTAGTTCGGCAGGGACGCTTTGCTGAATGTCCGAAGACGCAGCTAGTGTGTATGTCGACTGATTGTTTAGTTAGTCTGTCAGTAAAAAGGTTCTCCACCAGTACTCACATGACCTTCTTTAGTATAGCGCGTCTATTAGTTGCGCCGTCAATAGCGTAACCGTATTATTTATCGATAGGTTTTTCTATGAGGGCATTAAGTGAATTGGTGTACCAATCTGTAGCTCGCCCACTGTCGATATATACTTCTTGTGATATCTGAACTTGCTCGATAAGAAATTTTAAAGCTGCTTCTTTGTCGTCATTGATAGGCGCCAGATTAGTATAAATTGTTTCCTCGTGTGATTGCACTGTAGAGTCTAAGAAGTATAGCGATTTGATTGCAGCCATTGCAACTCGCCGTGGAAGATTCTGGACCGCCGCGTCCAGTGTCTTATCGATATTGTTATGTTGGCTAGCTTCGCCAATTATAATTCGCTTTGGCGAAAGATCGGTTTGAAACCGTTCATTTAGTGAATCGGCGTGGGCTGATCCATAAAGAAGGTATGTCTTAACTTTGCCGTCGGAAGTGTGGGCGATGTCGGCATGTGCATTTGGAGTAGCGTCAAGATAATGCATGAATGACATCACATTAACATAGGCAAATGCTTCGCGTACCAGATGTTTTTTGCGGTCATTCAAGACGCCCTTCTGGAGTGACCTGATCGTTTTTGCAATATTGGCCTTTGGCATGACTGGTCTCATGACAAAGCTCCAGTCTCTAGTGATACTGTCCTGAGCAAACTGCGCGTTATTATCGGTCAGTACGTTTGATTCATAGTCGGCGTAGCGTACGATACAGTCCTTTTCGAGAAGTAATTGAATCTCACGCAAGCTAAACTCTGAAAAGTCCATGTATCCAGCTGCGGGAGTCGTCTGCATTTCGGCAATTAACCCTAGAATATGTTGTTTTGTAGCTACATAGTCCGGATTATCCTTACCGTTGGTTGTGCGGATTACTGAAAGATATTCGAGTGCACGTTTAAATAGCGGGTCGATGTTTTCAATCGATGAATAGCCTTCGATAAAGACTACAGAATCAGGTTCAACGGGTGCTACGGATAGTTCGGCGTCTCCCGCGTTGGCATGTCGGTTCAGGACTAGGGTTATATCTGTTAGATTAGCTGCGCGCTCACTTCGCTCATCTAGAACAGTATCGATAGTAATGAGATCTTTTCCAGGAGTACGTTCCATAATTTAATAATTATAGCATATTTTATATAAATAAGCAATTATTACCACTGTTAGACACTAGCACATAGTGTGATTACGAACAGGATAGCTTAGTAAGCTTGGATCTCGACCCAGTGTGCGCCGGTGTTGACCGATGATCCATTCACCCAGTCGCGGATATAGCGGACTTGTTTAGTATCAAACGTGATTGTGTGTCCTGTAGAGCTTTCGGCATATAGCCCGTCACTAGCACTGTCGAAGACGGTGGTCCAGTTGGTGTTGTCTTTGCTGACTTCGGTTTTGGTTGCATTGTAGGTACGGCCATCTGCCCAGTAGTGCCAGACTTTGACAACGGAAACGTTTTGAAGTGATTGGAGGTCGACTGTGACTGAGTTGAGGCCGGTCGTGCCCGAGTGATATGGGGTTGATGTCGTGACGTTATCTACGAGTAATACGTTAGGAGCGGTCTTGTTTAGTGCTAGGTTCGTGCAACCACCTGGTGCTGGCTCGGTATTTTGTGTGACAGAATACACTTGGCTGCCGTTGGTGGCAGAGAGGCATAGCGTTTGTGGGTTTGTTGCGTTATTGAAGGTGTAGGTGTATGTCGTACCTGGCGAGGCCACGATTCCCTTGCCTTTATTGGCAGCGGCAAGTGTTGCTGGATAGCTGCCGTTACGACCTTGGTCAATGGTTAATTGTTTCAATGCCGTTGCTAGGTCAGATACGAGCGCTTTTGCTTTGGCTTGTTCTTGTACGCCGATATA
>CAMLED010000039.1 GCA_946479115.1 uncultured Candidatus Saccharibacteria bacterium
AAGAATTGGTTCATCTTCAACTAAAAGTATTTTGCGCATATTATATTCCTTTTGGTACCTTGACCGAAAAGGTGGTGCCCTTTCCTAGTTCAGAGTTTACTTCGATCTTTCCTTGATGAAGGTCGATTACTTTTTCTACCCAATAAAGTCCCAGCCCACTTCCGGCAACCTTATGAGACATATCGTTAGGGATACGGTTAAACTTCACGAATAATGAATGGATATTTTCCGGGCTAATACCAACCCCTGAATCAGTCACCGAAACCACCGCCTGTCCATTATCAAATTCTGACCTAATGGTAATATCGCCGCCAGCTTCAGTGTATTTCGACGCATTGTCGAGGATGTTTTCAAGCGCCATTCGATAGTAGTGTTCGTCAATATAGCCAAAGACGGGTTTTTCCTGCAGGTCGACCGAGATCGACTGGCTTTTCTCTTGAATAATACCTGTGTATTGTTTGACCAGGCTTTTCACGACATCATTTAAGTCATGTGAACTCTTTCGCAGCGTTACCTTGCCTGAATCGACTTGTGCAACTTTTAGCAGGCTATTAACAATATTAATTTGACGCTCGTTACTTTCATAGGTTTTCTCCAGCAAGTTACGAATATTCTGCGGCACCTCACCTTCAAAGCCTTCAAGTATCAGGCCGAGCAATTGTTTAATAGCTGTCGCTGGGGTACGTAGCTGGTGTGAGGCTAGTGAAATAAACTCATCCTTAGATTCATTCAAACGTTGCAGCTCTTTTTGTTGCTCTTGGAGCAAGGTGTTGGCCGAACGTAGGTTATCTTCATTGACTTTACGTTCAGTCAGGTTACGTGTCACTTTGGCAAAACCTTGCAAATCATTATTTTCGTCGTAGAGCGCTGTAATGACAACGTTAGCCCAGAATTTACTGCCGTCTTTGCGGTAGCGCCAGTCTTCGTCTTCGACGCGACCGACTTTTTTAGCAATTTCTAGTTCGCGGGCAGGTTTTTGATCTGCGTTATCTTGATCAGAATAGAATATCGAGAAGTGTTTTCCGATAATTTCATCATGCGTGTAGCCTTTATTCTTTTCAGCACCCTTGTTCCAGGTCTGAATATAGCCTTCGGGATCCATAAAGAAAATCGCGTAGTCTTGAACACTCTCAACCAGAATCTTGTAACGTTCAAGTTCCGTAAGAGTTCTTTTATGAGCACTTTGTAGCTCGGCCTTCGAGTGAGGCGCGGGCATATCTTTTTTGTGAGAAATACCTAACCTCCGCAATAATTACTTACCAATATTTATTATACTATATTTTCCCACTCCGCGCGCTGACCCACACAGTCTCGTTGCTCACTTCTGTCTCTCGTCGTAGCTAAAAAATAAACAATTTTTACTTTATTTTCTATAGTATTACTCGCCAAAATACCGCATACTATTAGACATATATTAGCCTCAACTTAGGATCCCCATAGTGTCAACAGCCCACCCCACCCATTCTGCCCACCATCATGCCAGCCAATTAACCAGCCGCGGAAGAACCATCGCTCTTATCGTCGTTGCCCTGGCATTTGTCATGGACCTTCTCGATACCACCATTCTTAATATCGCCATCCCATCTATCCAAAACGACCTAGGTGCCAGCTATGCCATGATCCAATGGCTGATTGCTGGTTATTCACTGGCCTTTGCTACCCTCCTCATCACTGGCGGTCGCATGGGTGACGTCTTTGGTTACAAAAAACTATTTATGATTGGCGTGAGTGGCTTTACAATCGCTTCACTGTTGTGTGGTCTGGCCTGGAACACCGAAGTGCTTATTGCAGCGCGACTCATCCAAGGGGCGATGGCAGCGCTGATGGTGCCACAAGTTATGAGCATGATGCAGATTATGTACAAACCTTCAGAGCGCGTTGCTGTCATGGGTATTTTTGGTGCGCTTGCCGGTATCGCCGCCAGCCTCGGTCCAGTCATCGGTGGCGTATTAATCCATTTCAATATCGCTGGCCTCGAATGGCGTCCCGTCTTTCTGATTAATGTACCTGTCGGACTATTCGCTTTATATATGGGCTGGCGCTTCCTTCCAAGTGGCAAATCTTCACATCCGCTAAAACTTGACCTTGTTGGAACAGCGATTATTATCGTGACGTTACTACTCCTCGTCTTCCCGTTAATTCAAGGACGTGAACTTGACTGGCCGCTATGGGTATACGTCATGATGGCATCTGCTGCGCCGTTCTTGGCACTGTTTGGCTGGTGGCTGGCATACAAAAACAAGAAAGATAAATCACCACTTATTCCACCTGTGCTTTTCAAAACACGGACCTTCATTACTGGTCTGCTTATTAATATCGTCTTCCAAGCAGCTATGGCTGGGTTCTTTCTGCCGTTTACGCTTCTGCTACAAGTTGGCCTGAACTACGAAGTGATTAAAGCCGCACTCACTGGTATTCCAACCTCAATTGGTATCGCTGTAACAATTGCGATTCTGGGACAAAAACTGATTCCAAAACTAGGCCGCTACGCCCTCACCCTTGGAACTGTGGTGATGGCGATTGGATTATGGGTAATCTACTTCTTCGTGCAGCATAGCGGGCTTAATACGACGCCGTGGGAGTTTATTCCAGGCCTACTAATCACTGGTACCGGCATGGGACTAGTCATGGCACCAATCTTTGCCGTTGCCCTCGCTGACGTTAATCCAAAACATGCTGGCGCAGCCTCTGGAGTACTTAATGCCGTTCAGCAACTTGGTGGTGCAATTGGCGTGGCGCTCATCGGCGTATTCTTTTTTGGACAACTGACGCACCACGCTGCAACCAGCTTTGACAGTACTGCCACGACCATCCGCAGTGAACTAACTGCCGTTCACGTTCCGGCTCAGACACAAGACGCAATTATTGCAGGTGCCAAGACCTGCTTTGTTGATCGCAACACCCAAAAAGATTCAAGTATCACACCTGACAGCTGTAAGAAGCTTGCGCCTGATCACGCTCAGCAGTCAGCGCTTACTACCGAGCAGCGTGCAGCCCAGGCTAAAATTGCTGACACAATCACCGAGAACGTCCGACAAGCTAACACGGATAACTTTATCAGTGGCTTCAAGATAGCGTTGATATACCAAATGTCGATCCTAGGGCTTGTCTTTGCATTAAGCTTCCTGCTTCCACGCCATATCCGACCAGAAGCCTTACAGCAATCGCACTAGATTCACCCGACCTAAACGCTATCTATGGTCAGATGTTACTATAGAATGAGCATCTATGAAAAAAACCACGATTAAAAGTACTCTCAAATATGCCCCACTCGCATTCGGGTTGTTACTACTGATTATTGGTGCATTTTTCGTACCATGGCACGACGTCACGCCTTATTTCTCTCGCCTGAATGCGATGAGCTATATATCCGTTTTAGTGCTTGGTATCGCCTATTACGCGGCAAGGATTATTCGCTACTATTACATGCTTGGCGTCTTAAATGAGTCTCGCTCGTTATCAAAAACGATACTTGCCTATTTCACCGCACAACCAATTTCGCTACTACCTGCCGGCGAAGCTTACCGTGTCGTCACGCTTAATGAACATGGTGACGTACCAAAATCTAAAGGTCTATCGATTGTCTTTATTCAATCGTTTACTGAAAACATTGCCATGATTCTACTGGCACTCATTAGCGCAGTTATTCTTAATCAATACGTCCTGATTATCTTTGGCCTGCTGTTGCTGTATCTCGCCATTTTTGTGCTGGTGCGAACCAGGCGCATAACGACGCATAGTCACAGGCTATTAAACAAATTGCCATTCGTTAATTTTGCTCGGTCAAAATACCATGCATTCATCGTGAGAAATAAAACTCTACTTAGTGGCAAGAGCCTCGTAACGCTGATTCTGAGTGGATTTATCTCTACGTTAATTGCCAGCCTATTATTATTTATCGTTGCGAACGACATCGGTATTCATATAGATTTTGCCCATGCCGTGGTTGCATTTACGCTGCCAGCTGTCCTGCAGAATATCAGCTTCCTGCCTGGCGGCATTGGCGTTAACGAACAGGGTTCCGTCGGTATCCTGGTTCTACTCGGAGCAAGCGTCCCGGCTGCCGTCGCCCTCACCCTTATTGTGCGCTTCGTCACCCTGGTACTAGGCGTTATTATCGGCCTAATTGCTTTATTAATTGCAAAAGCAAAATAACCACTGAACCAGTCCCCGTTTATTAGTGATTCACCACCTCGTTAACCATGTGCGCCAGCTCCTGTGGTGTCATGCTTGATTTTAGTACAAACTTATCCGCACCACTTGCAAGTACTTCTTGCTCGGTGTCAGAATCTGACAAGTTGCTATAGACGACAATCTTCATTTTCGGGTGCTTCGCTCTATCAATTCGTTTTAGCACCTCTTTGCCGTTCATCCTCGGCATGAAAATATCAAGCAGCACAAGATCCGGCTGGTGTTTCTCGATAGACTGTAGCCCTTCAACTCCATCATTCGCAGTTAATACCTTATGCCCACTAAGTGTCAGAATGATTTTGTAAACATCCTGGAGAGCTTGTTCATCTTCAACGATTAAGACGCAGTGACTCATGCAGGCAATCTCACAGTAAATGTTGATCCCTTGCCATGGGTGGAATCAACGTCAATTTTTCCGCCATGTTTTTCAACAATATGTTTAACCCAAAACAGCCCTAGACCCGTACCGGAAACCGTATCGGACAGAGCATTGTCTACTCTCGTGAATTTATCGAAAATTCGCTGATGATCATCTTTGTTAATGCCTACCCCTCGGTCGGTAAATGAAACGTTAACATGGCCGTCCTCTTCCTTAATTGCGACATCAATCGTACTGCCCTGATGACTATATTTACTAGCATTTTCGAGGAGGTTTACAAAGACAAGACGCATCTCAGACTCATCCACCTTGACACGGGCTGGCTTTTCATACGCTTTACATCGAACTTTTTGCCCGCGCATATTAAATGCAGTGTTCATATTTGCAATACAGACCTTGAGAATGTCTCGAATGTCATGCTTCTTCAAATCTAGCATATATTCGCTGGAGTCAAGTTGAGCCGTCCGCAAGAGGTCATTGATAACATCAAGCTCACGCTCGTTACTGTCATACGCTATTTGTAAATATTTTCTGTGATCTGGTGACGGCTCACCGCCAATTCCACCAAGCACAAGTGCGAGATATTGTTTGACCGCCGTAGCAGGAGTGCGCAGCTGATGCGACGCCATGCCAATAAATTCGTCTTTGGTTTGATTAATCTTTAGTAGCGCATTGCGCTGTTCGGTCACGGCCAAAAGCTCGCGGAATTCGTCTTCGGCTTTTTTAATGTCAGTAATGTCACGAGTGATGCCCGCCACCGACACGACATCGCCGTCTTTATTAAGCACCGGCGATAAGAGATAGTCGTATACTCGTTTGCCTAAAACAGCGTGCGGGAAGGACACGGTTCCTCGTATACTTTTCTTTGTTTTTTTAATTTCATCGATCTCGCGTTCATGCATGGCAGCATGCCATTCTTCATATCCTAGTTCTCGTAGACCTCGATTTCTGGCTTCGTCGAGCGTCTTCTTGCCCCACATCGTAAGCAAGGCGTCATTTGCGAATGTGAATCGGTAATTAAGATCAAAGACATATACCAAATCGGGTGTATTGTCAGTGACTGCTTCATACAATCGCTTTTGCTTCTCCAGCTCATCCCTCGATTTTTTAATCTCTTGGTAAAGCTGGCCATTTTCAATAGAAGTTGCCGCCCTATTGGCGAGTTCCTGTGCCATCTGCAAATCATTTTCTGTTAAGCGCTTTTGCGAATCAGACGTGACAAATGTAATCGCCCCGATCGCTTTTCCGCGCACGATCAGCGGAACACTCAGCGCCGACGACATACCTATGCTACGTAAAATCTCAAGCTCCTTTTTGCTTTTTGCCACCGAAACTAGCAGATCATCTGAAATCAGTGGGTGGAACTCGGGTTTCATATTCTTAACGATTGCAGGCAATCCGTAGGGTGCATCCATGTCTATTGGGCTAAGCTTACGTAAAGTTTTTGCCAACCGTACCTTTTTCGGATCAGCATGAGCAATAGCCGCCATATCGAACCCATCACCATTTAATATATCGACCGCACACCAATCTGATATATGTGGCACCGCCAACTTGGTGATCGTTGGAAAAATATCGTCTAAATTAAGTGAACGTGACAATGCGGTACTTACCTCTGCCAAATAGGCCAGATTATCTTGGCTATATTTTGCTTTTTCTTCAGCCTGTTTACGATCGGAAATATCCCGCAGGAAAATCGATAGACCACCCGCTTCTGTCGGATACACGTCAACTTCACTCCAAAGATTAAGGGGTTCGTTATAGTCAACAAAATGAACCGGTTGCTTTGTTTCTACTGCCTTGTGATAATGCATCCAATACGGTGAGTTAGGCTGAGCGGCAGAGGGAAATACTTCCCAGAAGTTTTTGCCTAACGCATCTTTTCGTTTTACGTTAAATAATTTTTCTTGCACCTTATTAAGACGGAGAATCGTATAGTCTCTGTCGAGCAAAACAAAGGCATCTCCCATCGATTCAAGAACACTAACGAGTTCTTTTTCGCTCCCCTTGGTGATAATGTGTGCATGAGACAGCTCTTGGTTTTCAACATCCTTTTTAATCGCATGCTCTTCAAGCTGGCGAATGCTTTGCTCTGCTTGCTGCTCTTTTTCTTCTGCTACCATTAACCGTGTTACATTAACAACAGAGTGGATAATACATGTCACCTCATCGTTTTCACAAACTGGACTATTCAAAGGATCCCAGTACCTGGTTTCAAATTCACCATCTGGGCGGCGAATGTCATACTTTTGAATTTGCATCTTATGCGGCTGCTTATCCTTGAGGACACTCATAAGAGAAGCAGTTAAATTCTTTACTCCGCTAGCACCATTTTCATCTGGGTTATCTGGAAAGATTTCAAATATGCCTTTGCCCACCATGTCTTGACGGTTTGTCATGGTTGCCTCGGCATAGGCATCACTGACTGCTACGATTGTAAACTTGGGTGCGTCAGGCTTCAAGACAAGATAGAGCCCTGGAATCGACTCAAAGACGGCTCGATAATAGGGTTCGGGCAATACGCTTTCGGTAGAGGAAATAGTAGGCTTTTTAGTCATACATTTAGCATATTTGGAGCTTTAATCTCAAAACATGTCTATGCTTTATTATACCGCCTATTCTTTCTAGCATCAAAATACAGCCATACAAAAAAGAAACTTCCGAAGAAGTCTCTTTTAATAAATTTGGTTGCGGGGGTAGGATTTGAACCTACGACCTTGTGGTTATGAGCCACACGAGCTGACCAGACTGCTCCACCCCGCGATACATATTTGTTCTTCGTAGTTTATCACCTGCTACATAACCAAGGTTATGAGCGATTGATCAAATGGGAGCTGTCATACTACTCCAAACCGCGATACATGATTTAGCTTAACAGATCAGAATTACTTTTGCAAGCTACGGTGATTGCCACCAAACAAGAAATTCACCCACTGCTGAAAATTACTAACCGGTTCAAGCGTCGTCGCTACCGTCTTGGTCAATACAGCATCAGCATTTTTTGCCTGCTCGCTATTTGGTGGCAGCAACAGTACATTCTCGCCAGGATTTGCTAGCCCTAGACGCTTGCGGACTTCTAGCTCCTGATATTCAGCACTTTTATAATAGCGCTGTTCGTATTGCAGGTTTTTGGTTTGCAGCTCGGCTAGTTTCAGTTGGCGTTCTTTACCATCGATTGATTTTTGTAGATCATAATTTCGCTGCATCGCCCCAATCGAAGACCACGCCCAACTGGCGCCAATTAACAAGGCTACGGCTATAACGATATTGTTCATCGTAAAATAGCGGTGGCGAATCTGATAGTAAATCCGACGAATATTTATTTTTTTCATTGCGTTTCACCGCTTATTATACGCTAGTGGTTATCTGTATGCTACTTCGCTCTAGCGCCGAAAAGCTATCCTCATTGCTTTACGACGAGATTGTTGATTTAGCCGCGGCTGTTCCTGAGTAGTCTCGTCTTGAATCTCAGATACTATTCCCTCGGCAGTTGCTTGACGCCTCGCTTCATCCTCTTTGATCTGTTGAGCCATCTCAAAAAATGCTTCAGGGTCGTTTCGAATTAAGTCAGTCATAGCTTCGCGATTTTTAAAATCTATATTTTCCATACACGGAACTATACGCCGATCCACGCGCTAGCGCAACAGATGACGATACGGTATAATCTGTCTAGGTACGGGGCTGTAGCTCATCGGTTAGAGCAGGCGGCTCATAACCACTTGGTAGATGGTTCGATTCCATCCAGCCCCACCA
>CAMLED010000040.1 GCA_946479115.1 uncultured Candidatus Saccharibacteria bacterium
AACTTATTGTACAAAAAATAGCACTCTTATGGCAAGAGTGCTAATTTAATCACAGCGCGATACTTATGCGATAGCGGTTAATTCACCTTTTGTAGCAGCTGGAACAAAGTTACCCGCCTCGACTAGTTCTCGGATGTCACCGAGTCCTGTCTCACTTTCAATACGTGTTCCGTCTTCCTTGTAAATTTCAATCGAGATAAGTTGGCTACTAGGATCAAAACCTACGACAGCCGCACCAGACAAACCAAGCGCCTTAATGTGGCGAACGGCCAGTTCGCTGTCGCCGATACCACCATCAACCACATTACGACCCTGCAGGCGAACACCTTCCATAATTGCCGTTGCTAGCTGATGTTGTGATGCATCATACACAACTGCGACATTACCAGCCGTCTGTAGCCAATCGGCCATTGCCTTACCGACATTCCAGGCACATTCCACGGTTAAACCCGACTCTACTGTTCCTTGTATACTGTATTCTTTAATCAATTCTTCACTCATTAGATCTAGTATATCACCCCGTAGATATTGACTTTTTAGTAAATTTGTGATAAATATAAGTAATAACAAATTAGGCAGACGTTCATTTATGGAAACCCTTCAACAAACACCAACAGCTGAACTCACCTCCTCGCAATTCAATACGCTTATTGATGATGTCACGAATGAACTATGGGATCTACGTAGCCAAGACGAATACTTCAACAAATACGAAAAGTTCTCTGCTGCACGGCCCGACCTCAGTAAAGATGAGCTAGAGGCTTTCATAATGAAGAATACAGCCAAAGCTTATGCGGCTAAATTTGGTTTTGACAGTACAAAAACTGCAGCCTTTACACTTATCGCAGCCGCTCCCGATTACGCCATTAATCAGGCACGAAAAGATATTTACGGCGCTAACGACAAAAACCTCAGAGCAGTCAGCGAGTTTAACGGTCTGGTACGCGACCTCGTCACTCTCCATCCCGAAATTGACCAAGATAGCCTAAGTGCTCGCTTGGTTGAGTCTGTATCAGCAACTGGTATCGACAACGAATTCACGAGCGATGCCGAACTTCGCGGCGCTATGGACGCCACAATTACCGGCGCTCGCACCGAAGCTGGTTTAGAACAACTCTTCACCCATGCCGACATCTCTTTTCGTCGTGGCACTACTGTCGAAGATTTACAGCACATCGACTACATCGTACCTGTTCCTAAAAAGACCCTCAAGATTGACGTTAAATCTTCTGTCAAAGGAACTGGGTCGGACACCAATATTTACCAGCGTGTCGGCGAAAACCATTACAAACTCCTACGTCTATTCGGAGCTGGGGATTTCCAAGCGAATTCCTTTAAACTTCGTCCGCAAAGCCTTGAGGACAAAACGCCTGGCACCCAGGCCTTGATCGATACACTCGCCAAACTCGGTTAGCTTGCATTTTTAATGCCTATATGGTATTATAAATAGGCTCTCTTTTACATCGATCGAAGGATTTATCGTGGAAAGCTCGTCCCTGCGCGAGGTTAAGGAATCTCCGGGTGAAGCAGCCGAACGTGCTGCCAACTCGGTTATCGCTCAAGAGAAACTCACCCTGCATTTTGATAATGGTGAAGAGTTCTCCTCACGAGTAAGCGTGATTCGCACCAATGGCCGCAAGCAAGGCGAGATCATCGCCGAACTTGAAGCTACCGAATCCAATCGAATTACCCTCTACATCCCATTGGATGAAGAGGCAACGGTCTACGCGAAAGTGTGGCCCCGATGATAAAGGATACACAGCCGGCCCGAATTGACACTATGTCACGTCGGGCCGATTTCCTTTTTTAGACCAATCGCTAACCATTAGCTTGTATACTAATCTTGACTTTTTAGCATATTTATGCTAATGTTTATTAAGCATGCGCAATCGTGTGCTCGCACCAACAAAAGGAGAACCAGATGGCAACCCCATCGCCTGGTCGGCGATATGCCGTCATTCAGGAGAAGGCATGCGTTAAAGAGAAAATTACACGTGCTATCGATACTCATCAACCGACAGACCTAGACCTGTACAACGATGAAATCGGTATGATCAATGTTGTATTCGTCCTAGACACCGGCCTGTATGACCCCGAGGTACGTACGTACTGCGGTGAAACTACAGATTACCGAAGCATCAATCTTCACATCCCACAAGACGGAGAAGTCTATGCACTTCTTTCAGACTGAAAGAGAAAAGAATGACTGCACGCACTACCCTCAAGATTGACAGCAGGAACACCGGCGGCATCGCCAAAGATTCCAAACGAGGAAGCAGGTTTCATCTTCGCTACGTACAGGACGGAAAGGTCGTCGACGTCATCCACTATGACCGTGACGAATCCGTGCCTGCCCTGCGTCGGCGGCTGGGCCTTACTCCCGACCAGCTTTCCTGCAAGCGTCTGGTTTAACTCGGGCCCGAGTACACTCTCGTAAAAAAGTGCGCAGCATGTCGCTACGATAATGAAGTTTATTATCGCACCCTGGGAACCCAGCGGTCGATGTCAGCTTTTATCGACATCCATACACCCCTCGCGTTTACGTGAGGGGTTTTCCCTTTCCAGGAATCGTCAGGTACAATAGACCTAATGATTACACGCTTTGCCCATCCAGATGAAATTAAACAGTGGGATGACCATATTCTTGCTAATCCTGATGCAGGGAATGTTTTTCAGGGACTAGAATTTGCCGAGCAGAAACAGCGAGGTGGCTGGACACCGCGCTATGTAATGGCTGATAAGCTTGCGATTACCGTCCTTGAGAAATCGGTTATCGGTCTGGGGAAATTATGGTATTTGCCAAAAGGCCCCGGCGTCACATCGGTACGTGAACTTGATGATATTCTTGCTGATTTAAAAACCTTTGCCCGTCAACATGGTGTCTTTGCTATCAAGATTGAACCCGAATTAATCGATTCTCCCGAAACTCGTGCGGATTTGCTTAAGCTTGGTTTGACCAAAGTTTCGCCAATTCAACCCAACTTCTCTACTGTTACGCTGAATATTTCAGATGATCTTACGGCGGTTATGGCCAGTCTTAATCAAAAGGGCCGTCACGCGATTAACCGTGCAAAACGCGACGGGGTTACTGTCCAGCAGGTAGAATCAAACGATGAAAACTGCAAATTGATGTATCGCTTATTGTCTGACACTGCCGCAGGTTCGTTCCGGATTCGCGGCTACGACTACTACAAAACGTTCTGGCAACGCTATGCCAAGGCCGATCAAGGCCAGTTATTCTTTGCCTACGTTGACGGTAAAATTGTTGCCGGTGCCTACGCCATTACCTTTGGCACCAAAAGCACCTATAAAGACGGTGCCTCGATCCGTGAGCGTACCGTGTACGGTGCCAGCCATCTATTACAGTGGCACGTTATTGAGTGGGCAAAGAGTAAAGGCTCAGTTATTCATGACTTCTGCGGCTCACCGCCAGCGAGCGAAATTAAAAATCCTGAACATCCGCATTACGGTATCGGCCGCTTCAAAACCAGCTTTAATAAAGAAGTCACGGATTACATCGGTGCGTGGGATATTGTTATTAACCCAACCATGTACAAACTATGGGCAAAGTTCGGCGAACGTATCGTCCTTCGGATTCACAACCAATTACACCACGAAAACTGGTATTAATTCTTTTCAGTATCTTTTTCGAGCAGTTCGCGAACAACCGCAGCATCGTTCCATGGCAATTTTTCGCCGTTCACAATACGGAATTGTTCATGACCCATGCCGGTGATCAGAATTGTATCGCCAGTTTTAGCGATCGACAAGGCTTTTTCAATCGCTTCGCGGCGATCAGCTAGCTCGGTCAATTTAGCGGTAGCCCCAGCGGTTTCGATACCATCGCGCACTTGGTCGCGAATCGCTTGTGGGTCTTCGTTGTAGCTTTCTTCATCGGTCAGAACAATTCGATCAGCCAGACGCGCGGCAATTTCGCCCATGATTGGGCGTTTTGATTTATCACGGTCACCTGTCGCACCGAATACCAAGATCACGCGGTTCTTTGTGATCTCCTTAGTGGCCTTTAGTAGCTGCTCAAGGGCATCTGGAGTGTGGGCGTAATCAACAACAACATCATAGCCCAGGCCTTCCACAACGCGCTCAAAACGGCCTGGAACACCTTCGAGATTAGCAATACCTTCGATGATATCATCGAGTTTAATCCCCAGCAGATAGGCTACACAGGCAGCGGCCGTCATATTGTAAACATTAAAGGTACCAGGAAGTGCTGTCGCAAGTTCAAGTTTGGTTTGGTGATCAATAATGACATTGGCTTCACTACCCTTTTTGTATAACTTCACGTAGTCGATCTTGGCTTCGGCCTCTTCGTGCTGACCATAGGTCATCTTTAATTCACCGGCGGGGAATTTATCGTAGTAATCGTACCAGGCGTCGTCACGGTTCAGTACGATAAACCTAGGTTCACGCGCAAATAATTTTCCTTTAGCCGCAGCGTATTCATCCATTGTGTGATGGTAATCTAAGTGATCCTGAGTCAGATTAGTCATAACCGCGACTTCGATTGGTACACCGTCTAACTTATGCTGCTGCAGGGCGTGGCTGGTAATCTCGAGCACAACATAGTCAACATTGGACTTTTTTGCATCACGAAAGAACTCTTGCATCCGCTCGGTCGTGCCTACCGTCGCATTAAGATCGTTCAGCTGTGTATCGCCGTCAATCTCGATCAAGGCCGTACTAAACATAGCGGTCTTGTGGCCCGCTTCTTTCAAGATTTCATTTATATAGTTGATTGTCGTCGTTTTACCATTTGTGCCAGTGACCGCAATCACCTTTAAACTACTGGCTGGGTTACCATATTTCAACGCAATCAATCGAACGCGTCCACGTCGATAGATTTCTTCAATACCGTGAACCATGCCTTGCGGCAAATAATTACGAACCCCATTCACCAACTTCTGTTTCATATCTCTATTTTAGCACTCGTATTGGGTTACGCGCGCTTTGTTTTTCGAATGATCAAGATTACGATCAATACCATAGCAACACCGCCAGCGACCCAAGCGATCAAACTGTAGTTAAAGCTAGGCTTCGCAGCAGGTCCAGTTGCGTTAGTTGCCTCGTCTTGTGGCATCGATAATACCGATACCTTGGTTGCTAGCAAGTTCGTCATCGTGAGCTGTGCCACACCGTTCGCAACACTACTCACCATTACAGAAATATCGTCTGTTTTGTCGCCATCAACATCATATTTACCCGTCTCGCCCACGCGTAGGATATGCGTCTGAGGTGTTGAACGAAGCGTAAAGGTCACTGTATTACCCTGAATACTATCAACCGTAAACGTGTGTGGTGCCTCGTTCGCCTTAAAGCTCAGCACCTGCCCACTGGCTACCGCAACCTTATACTCATCGCCTGCTCTAAACGCACTTTCCTTCATGAGATCAACCGTCGGCAGACTAGTCGACTCTTCCACGCCAAGCTCATTAGAGACTGTTGGTGGAGTGGTAGTTTTTATTGTGCCAGCTGAAGAGTTTGAAGAGGACACATTCGATACAGGCGGTTGAGCAACTGGAGGTATCGGGGTTTGTCCTTGTGGCGGCGTTTCCTCTTCAGGTTGCGTGTCATTCTGATCAGGTGCAGGAGCCTGGTACGCATACCCGCCATATTCAGTTGCGAATAGCTTAGATCCGTCTGCTGAACTTGCTACACTATTCCATTTATTATTAAAGCTGTTGATTTCTTGCCGATGCCATGTATCGCCACCGTCTGTCGACACCCAAATATCGTGTTGCATTGCCGCCGCCACAAGTGTTTGGCCATCAGCTGATGCGACGAGTGCATTCCATGTATTATTAGGTGGTACTCCGGTTTGCACCGTCCACGTGGTGCCACCATCTATTGACACGTAGAGTGCTTCGGTACTAGATACCATCATCGTGTCACCATCTGCCGATATCGTACTATCTACCCAGTACGTCACATCAGCATCAACTATCACTTCCACCCACGTTTCACCGCCATTAACCGAGCGATATACGTGGCCATTATTGTCATTACCTATAAGAGTCATTCCGTCTGCCGAAACTGAAAATTTATTAAGCCATGTTGGCGTAACCGCGCTATAGCTTACCCAAGCACCTCCACCGTTGGTAGAAATGTGTATATCGGTATCACTCATAAGAATTATCCTGGTGCCATCTGCCGAAACCGCCAACTCTCCACCGGTAACTGGATGGTCTACCCATGTCTCACCTCCATCTGACGATGTATATAAAACGTTAGTATTAAGGTCAATTCCAGCCAATACCTGACCGTTGGCCGACATAGCAAGCCTAACAAGTCGCATGTTGTCGTCAAAAGGATGTGGCGTCCAATGCGCACCACCGTCTGTTGATCGGTAAACGCCGTCGAAGCCGTTATAAGCAACGAGGATAGTGCCGTCATTAGACGCAAAGATCTTTTGCCAGTCGCCAGCTCCCCGTATAGCATTGCTCATCCAACTAACCGCATCGTCTGTTGAAGTACGGATATATGGGGCACTATCAAGTGTGGCAGTCAGCCGTGTGCCATCAGCTGAATAGACTATCGAATCCCAAGAGCCATCTTCGACATCTCTCGGTGTCCACTCTTCACCTCCATTCGTAGACACAAAAATAGGTGCATTCCTTCCTCCTACAGCCATGTGCATACCGTCGGCCGACATGGTCGCTTTCGCCACGGAGTATGCCGAGGCTTCATCATTCCTCACCCATTCGCCACCATTAACAGAAGTATAAAATGTGTCGCCATAACTTACCGCTATTACTTTTGATCCATCTGCAGAGACAGCAAGAGAATTCCAGCGACCAGTAACAGTACCGATTGGTGTCCAGTTTGTATCGTCAGTTGAAGCATAGACATATCCGCCATCACTCGCCGCAAAGGTTTTAGTACCGTCACCAGACACGGCCACTGCAGCCCAGTACTGATCAGGTTCACCCTCATATGGTGTCCAACTTACACCGGCATCACTTGAAATCTGAATATAGTTATCAAATCCCACCGCCATTAATTTATTTCCGTCGGCTGATGAGGCAACATCATACCAATACGTTGTCCCAGCATTTGGGCGTTCTATCCAGCTAGCTCCACTGTCGGCCGAAGTATAAACGTGCCCGCTATCAACTACTGCGACTAGCTTTGTACCATCTGCCGAAGAGGCTATGGCCGACCAATTATGAACACCACTTGATTCATGACGCACCCAATGCGCACCACTATCGGCTGAGGTATGGATTACATTGCCATAAGCAGCGGCAGCTAATTTAGTGCCGTCCGCCGACGAAGCAATATCACTCCACCGAGTACGAGACACGCCGGTTAGATCGTTACGGGACCATTCATATGTCGGATCCGCCGCAAAAATCGTCTGCACTGGAGCAATAAGCGCCGCTACTACTAATATGCCACTGAGTAGTACAGTACGTACTTTTTGTGTAGAACGTCGTTTGATTGATAGTGATTTTGCGGCTCTTTGGCGAGTCATATGATGGCGTCCTTTTTTGTTGATAGTTGCACGGTGTTTAATTACCGCTAATTATACCATTTTTAAGCATAGACATGATCACTATCTGTTGTGGTTTTTCCCTTAAATTATCCTTATAAAACATACAGAAAAGCCCCATCGAACACAGGGGCTTTTTCTATAACGTAGACAGGCTATTCTTTTGGTTGTTCGGTCGGCTTCTCGCCGGAGATAGTAATTTCTCGTGTGCGTTTATTATGACCTGCGAGTGTTAGTCCCCCGAGACCAGCGGCAAGGGTATAGGCAGTTACACCTAGGAGTTGATTGCGCTCTTGCTCCTTTGCATTGGCATACTCATTCGCATACTCAGCGCCGTGTGGAATTCCCTGCTGCTCTTGAATAGGAGCGGCAATTCGGTAGCTTTCCGACTTGTTATTAGCATCGATCGCTAACCCACCAGCCACCGCTGTAACACCAAGTAGTGTAATTGCAGTCAGCCGAGTTGCGGTTTCGAGTCCCCTACCTATAGAAAGGTTATCAATATTTTTTGATATTTTTGCTTCGTTTTGAGCTGAGTTAGGTTTTGGTGTTTGCTCGTGATTCATGTATAAACATTAGCATAATTATCTATTTTTGTCAATTAGTCGCTTACGTTCATCCATTTAAAACACCCCGATTTCTCGGGGTGTAGGTAGAAGAAGTAAGGATGTCAGCGAAACTGTAGATGACAGTTGCCGACAGGAAGACCGATCTCACACGCTTCAATTTGCCGCTCCATGGTTAAGTTGTATAACCATTGAATACGATTTGTCGTGACAATCTTGGTCATAGAACCGCCGAACC
>CAMLED010000041.1 GCA_946479115.1 uncultured Candidatus Saccharibacteria bacterium
GATAGAAACCGCAAGTCTATGGATGTCGTGGGCTAAACGACTAGACCGCAAGGCGGAATTACTTCATATATAGAATAGCACATATCTAATTGTGAAGAATATTGATAAATGCCAGACATGAAAACACCCCCTCGGTACATCCACTATTCTCGAAAGAACAGGAATGACCGAAGGGGTGAATTGACATTAAATGTCAAATTTCTTCTATGCACGGAACATGAAAAATCTGTTATAAACCCTTTGGGGCCGCCATGTCATAGTCAGTGCAGCACAGCCAAAGACAATAGCATCATACAGAATATGAGCTACAATCGCTGTCAACAGGCCGTAATGAAACATGACGTAAAACAAAGCCATTCCGATAAACCAGGCATTAATCTGGTTAAAGACCCCGTTGTACTGATGGTCGTTATAGAATGCTCCGTTAGCGCTGATGATCGCTGCTCCCACAACCCAGCTTGCTGGATGAAAGAGAAGGTCGTGCATAGTACCAAACGTCGCAAAATCGGCAAATGGCACAAAAACCCATTTATATAGCCAGTGCAAAACCCCCTCCGCGTCTGGCATAAACCCAAACAAGAGGAAGTTCATGACCGGCAGCAAAATCAACGCGATTGAGAACCGAAGCCAACGATAAATCAGCTCCTCAAAGATACCTGCGTTGAGACTGGCCAAAAAACCGGATCTCAACACATCAAGCGGCTCGTGATCACGTGGTCTCTTCCTAATCTTGAGGCCAATAGCCAAAGGAACGACCGCCGCCCACACAAAGATAAGCCAGACGGATCCAAGACCTGCCATGATATCCGCATTTCTTGACCAAAGGTCACTAAGCGAGAAAATCACAGATCCCGACCAGAACAGGCACAATACCAGAAAAACCGCAAGATACGTTGCCAAAGCCTTCAGATAACTCAACGTTATCAATAGTGGCGGGCAATCAACAAGATCAATCTTTTCCGAACGAGACATATCTTTCCTTAAGGTCGGATTGCATGTACGTGTATAGAAATAAAATGAGCGTCCGATGATCAGACGGGAGTAATCTAATTGAATATTATATCAAAAAACATCATTATTGTCAATGTCATTGATAGACTTATAATTCTGCTATGATACATATATGAAAATCACCACCTTGAACCTCGCTGGATATAAGAACTGGCACGAACGTGAAGATAAAATCGTTACTTATCTAGACATCACCCAGTCTGACCTCGTCTTTTTACAAGAAGTGAAATACGATGCCGCACAGTCACCGCTGACACAGTCAAAACTCCTCAATACCAAGTTGCCTAGTCCATACCTATACAGTCACACGAGCGTTAGCCGTATATTTGAATCGTCAGGTAAAGAGTCTCGCGAAGGACTAGCCGTACTCAGCAAATATCCAATTGTTGATAGCGAAGTCATCGTGCTAAAAAAACGGGCAGATGATAAACATACCCGTATTATTCAAAAGGTTAGTGTGTTGATAGATAAAAAAGCTGTGAATTTCACCAATGTTCACTTTTCCAACAATGACTATTCAGACGAACAACTACAAGAAACTCTCGATATCATCAAAGCTCGCAATGAGACGAGCGTTATTCTGGGTGATTTTAATATCTTTGATATAAATACCGTACGCGATATGTACAGTGCTGACTATTTTGCATCAACAGATATTACAAAATACGTTTCGTTCCCGTCAGAGGACGCAACGCTCGATTATATATTAGTGCCACATGTCTACACTGTTGAATCACTCTCAGTTGGTGAGGATTTATCTGATCATAACGCGCTGACAATTAATCTCAACCTAGATACAGTAGTATAAAATGACTCATCTTGACACCAATAGCTACCTCATCCAACGTGCAATTAATACTCTAGCCGATATAGATTACATTCCTGCTTCAGATAAAGGTCATTTGCTGTTAGTAGCAAACGGCAACAAACCAACAATGCATACTGGATTTTTTTCAGATCCTATAAAAGATGTGAGCAATGTTCCGGAATCTCACACCTACTGTATTGATGAGCTGTGCGAAATTATCACTTCACTGGGAATGCAGTACAAAATACAGACGAAGACCCTCGAAAAGGATATTGATGGCGTTCAAATGCATGTCATATGGACAGTTATTTGCATTGCAAAAGATATGACGGCGGCTGAAGAACTGTTTAATGCTAGAGAAAGACACGACGAGAAAACCGAAGGTATTTTGTTAGGCTATCCAGCATCAGCAGTCGAAGCTTTCGTTACAAATAACATGATCGAAATCTCAGATGTTCCTGTGTCAACTGAAGAAATTAGCACTGATGATATGAAGCTCCTAAACCACAGATTGTCAAAAGATAACTGGCAAGAAGAAATCAAATATCTTGCTGAGTATGCACGTGTCTTAAAGCAGATCAGTCCGACAATCTACGCACAATCGGTATCAGCCTAGGACTTATAACGCAAAGTCATTCATTCGATACATAGAAAATTGACCGCTCGTATTGTTCGTGGTATTGTAATCCTGATTTATTCGAACCGAATGAAAGTAGTACATCGTGAATGAACTCGATGAGCTTGTTGAAAGTCATGTCAAACGCTTTATCCAAAAGGTCGAGGCGCGCATTCAACTGGCCGAAGACACAATTGAAGTAAAGGAACCTAAGTTCTCATTTATCAAAGTCACTCCTACGGTCGAGTTCCTCAGCGAGCTTGAATGGAATTTGATAAAGCTGCAGCTTGGGACAAAAAGTGATGCAGACGTGATTGCGTACATCGAAACACATCCGTATTTCAAGGAAGTTCTCGTGCCAAAGTTCGGTGAGTTTACACCCGAACTATACCCGACCGACAGGAAAGTAGATATGTTCTGCGTCATCAATCTCAGCTTTTCGGCATAAATCATTTCCGAGATTCATCCGCTAAGGTTATTGGCCGTAGATGAATCTCGGGCAATAACTAAAAATATCTACATGTTAGATGATTTTAGTTATTGAATATTTATGCCGCTGTCTTATTTACAAATGACTACCATGAACATACAGTAGGTAATATGGAAAATCATGAGCGCACGGTGTTGGTAGATATGGACGGGGTAATGGCAGATTTCGATAATGCTGCGCTTGTATCTATACCCGCCGAACAGCGTATAGACCGTGCTAACTTTTATATTGCACATGATTATGACGAGTCTTTGCGTCCGGGCATTGAAGCAGCATACAACACGCCGGGGTTCTTTGAAACTCTTGAGCCAATGCCTGGAATACTCGAATCATGGCAGGTGATGATCGATAATGGATATCACCCTCAAGTCGCATCAGCACCACTTTCAAGCAACCGTAGCGCCGTTGAAGGAAAGATCAAGTGGCTTGACCGTATCATGGTTCCAGAATTTGGTCCGAGCGTCGTAGAAGAAGCAATTATTGACAAGAATAAGTGGAAATATAGCGGAATTGCATTAATTGATGATCGCCCCGACGTGCCACGTGGCTCTAATGGCGAAAACTTGGCTGATTGGGAACACGTGCTATTCGGCTGGTCTCATCTATCGTCAGTTCCTATGGCAACATCAGCCTTTCGTTTACTCAGCTGGGACAACCCAAAGGAACTACTTTCGGTATTAGAAAATGTCGAAGCAAAACGGAATAACCCGTAGAACTAATATCGCCAAATACTACTTATTATGCGTGCCTATAAAAGTAATCCCCGCTAGTTGCGGAGATTACCATTGTAATATTATCCGAATAGCGAGGATTTAGTCTTCTTTATTGAGGATAACTTTGGTGATGTAGTATGCCGCAATCATGGGCGCAGCAATAAGAACGAGCAGCATTAACGCACTCCATCCATCAAGGTGAACTGCAGTAGTCACACCTGATGGCGACCAAACAAACAGAATCAACATAATGAAGATGGTCGTGGCGGATGCAGCTAGCCAAATTCCAGCTATAGCCAAACCAGCGCCAATCGAAACACTAACGTCGGTTGTTGAGCGAATATTTTCTTTTGAGCTCATCGTATATCCAATCTAAGAAGAACGGTAGTACTCATTGTTGAGTACACTAAAGTATATTATATCATATGTGTCATACTATGTCCACATACGCTGACAGCTATAATTTGCTAGAATGGATACATGTCCGAATTAACACGTTCAAATAGCGAAACAAAAAAAGAATATATTGCCGAACTGCTAAAGGAGCGTATCTACGCCACATTGGCGCTACTCGCAGTCCTAATTAGCATCGATACCAAGCATTATGATCCACTGCATGCAGTCTATATAATCTGTGGCACCATTATTTCATTGTGGGCCGCCAGTATTGTGGCAACACAAATGTCACGTCGACTTATTTTTCCAGGACAACTTGACCCTGTCCAGGAAACGCATCATCAACTGCGTCGCCATGCGCCCATGTTAGCATCGTTAGCATTTCCTTTGTTAATGATCGCTCTAGCGGCAATTCATCTTATTAGCCTTGAGGTTGCCATTAATATCTCGATTATCAGCGCCCTGGTATTACTAGCCGGCTGGTCGATTGGATCAGCTCGGTCACTGAGCACCAAAAAACTACCTATCTTTGTACTGGTCGCGATCGAGCTTGGCATTGGACTCGCTATCGTTGCACTAAAAGTTATTATTGGCCACTAAAAATCAAAGAGATCACCAAGAAAGGATTCTTTCTTTTTGTGTTTGTATTCTTGACCACTTGAACGATACTTTTGACGGTGTGGCTCATTATTATAGCTTTGCTCGATATCGGCTGCGGATATTGAAGCTTCGGTCGTTGAGCGCTCTAGGATCTTGTCTAGCTCACCACGGTCAAGCCAAACACCACGACATTCGGGGCAATAATCAATCTCGATATTTTGTCGTTCACTAATAAGAAGGGTGGCTTGATCGTTAGGGCATTTCATATACATTCATAGTATCTAATGTCACTGAGAAGTAGCTGTGTCTGTATATGTCCACGAAATGTTGCTATGATAGATACAGAAGATACCATAAGCGTTCATAAGGAGGGTCACATGCAAAAAAGAATTACACCAAATCTATGGTTTGACGGCAACGCCCAAGAAGCAGTTGATTTTTATGTTTCAGTATTCCCAGATAGTAAAATTGTTGGATCGTCATATTACCCAACTGAAGGTCTGGCAGATTTCCAGAAAGATCTAGCCGGCAAAGTCTTGACCCTTGACTACGAACTAAATGGTAACCGCTTTACAGCTATCAACGCTGGTCCTGATTTTAAATTTAATGAATCAGTATCATTTGTCATTGAATGCGATGACCAGGAAGAAATCGACTACTATTGGTCAAAATTGTCTCATGTACCAGAATCTGAACAGTGTGGCTGGTGCAAAGATCAGTTCGGTCTTAGCTGGCAAGTTGTTCCGACCGGCATGGAAGAGATGATGAAGAAACCAGACGCATTTGCTAACATGATGCAAATGAAAAAGATCGTTATCGCTGATTTTTAAATATAAATTATTAATTCAAAAGGGTAGTATTATTAAAACCACGAAAAACCAAACCAACACACAAGCCGTATTTTCAGTTATTGGCGGTCTAATCTTTTTAACAGCCATGGCGTTCTTTGTCTTGTTTGCTGTCGTTGATATCGTTATGTTAGTTCAAGGCGACAGCCCGTCAATAGGACTGCTCGTTAGCTTGGCCGTTGCCGCACTGATCGGATGGGGTATTGTCCGTCTTTCGAAAGCAACGCTTCGAGCGGTGATTGACGCCATCACAAACAATCTCAACTAGGAGTATAATAGTAGATAGAACAGCTATGTAAGTGACGGGGGGAATATGAAACGATTCACCACATTCATTATCTTAGCGCTAGGACTGGCAGTGCTTATACCAGTCCAGTCTTCGGCAGTATCAGGTAATTACGCTGCCTTGGGTGATTCAGTTGCTGCAGGAGCAGGATTATCAACAGAAGTAACGACATGTGACCGCTCGACATCGGCATATCCCTATATTGTTGCGCAGTCCTCCGGACTGTCCTTGTCTCATTATGCCTGTACCGGCACCAAAGCAGACGAGGGGATCTACGACTCACAGCAGCGTGGTTCCGTGACGCTCCCTGCGCAACTTGATCAAGCATTTAGTAACGGCACACCAGATTTGATTACGATAACAATCGGTGCCAATGATACCCGCTGGACACAGTTTATTCGTCAGTGTTATTACATTCGCTGCGGCTATAGCGTCGACACGGCTCGTTTCGCCACGTATCTAGCCGACTTAAAATTAGAGTTAAACGTTATCATGGCAAAGATACTGACTATGAGCGAAGGCAATCCGCCACAGGTTATTGTGACCGGTTACTATACTCCGTTTTCATCATCAGCGTGCAGCAGTACTGATAACCTTACATCCAGCGAGGTGTCATGGTTACGCGCGCGAGCAAGCAGCCTTAATACGGCGATTAGTGGAACGGTAGGTAAATATTCATTCGCAGATTATGCCTCTGTGAGCTTTGCGGGACATGAAATCTGCTCAGCCGATAGCTGGATTCAGGGCTCAACTGATCCAATGCCGTTTCATCCCACAGCAGTGGGACAGCAAGCTATTGCCAAGGCTGTGCTGGCGAAATACAACCAGGTCGAACAATCGCCACCAGCCACGCCTTCGTATCGTGAGCGCCTTCTAAAGCTATACGAAAGATTGCATAAGGAATAATAAAGCGCTGGCGACCATATGCGATATGATAGTACCAGACTATCATTATGAATAAGCATTACACCCCACTAGATCCGACCAACGACATTGATACTGTTCCGTCACTACCCGACAGATCTGATTTATCAAAACTTTATCCAGAAGCTAAAGGAAAAACCACCGTTACAGAAGCCAAGGTGAATATCCTTGATGATACAGAACTTCCTAAAACGGTTGGCGTATCAGCCCTCAAGATTGGCCTGCTTATACCAGCACCATTCCTCATTGGCATGATACCAGCGGTTCTTCTGGTTAAGCATGTCACATACGGAAACATCTTCCAGCTCTTGCCAGTTATGACTCTGACGATGATAGTGTGGGGCATTGTCGTCGTACTGACGTTCACAAAAGTAAGTCGATTACTCGATCGTCTAAGTATATCTCCGTTTACATTGCTATGCCTGCACATTAGCTGCATGGTACTCGTCGCACCAGCAATTTACTCTATAGTTGCATCAATTGGAAACGTATGGCTCGCGCTAACACTATTTAGCCTAGCGACAACAGGGCTCAGTATCATGCTATGCTGGCTATCTTTGCAGCTTATTTTGAATGATCGAATCACAAAGAAGAGTAAACTATTGTTGATCACGACAATCGTCGTGTTATGTTTGTCAGGATCTATTATTCATATACTTCTCACAGCATAAATACTCGGGCATTCCTAGAGGCCAAATATTGATTTATTTATTAATTTGTGCTATAATATACACGATTGTGAGACCACTCTTTGAGCGGACGCTCCAAGAACATTCAAATCTGTAATTACTTCGAGAGAAGGTGGATATATGCCGTGGATACTGTTAATCGTTTCGCTTGCCGTGACGACACTGGGTGTTTACGTTATATTTTTTTATGAAAAGCTGCGCTGGCCCTTTGCCTCGCGTCTTACTATCGGCTTCATCGTCATCATTATTGTGACGTTTGGCACAGGCCAGGCCGGCTATGCCGTTGCACATAACATTGCACAGCAAAGTGCGATTGGTGGATACAAGCAGTTCCTTAATGGAACGATCGTGCAAGCCAATCGCACAGAAATTGCCTGTACAAAGAATGGCGACTGCAGTTACGAATATGACTGCGATCCATACACTGTATGGGACGTGGTAATAACAACTGATTCAAAAGGCAATTCATCGACAACAATGGTGCCGCGAACCGAATATGATTCGTGTCCATACGCTACTGTCGAGTACGTCTACGATGAGGTTGACTCACTCGGTGAAACACGTAGCCTTGGAAGATTCTTGAACGATATGCCACAACCGTGGCGTGATGGTCAAGAAATTCCAGGTAATATCCCTAGAGGAGTTCCTGCACATTGGTCACAAGCCAAAGCAGCACTTGCCGAGGGGATCGGTCTACCAGTAACAAAGGTTGGGACG
>CAMLED010000042.1 GCA_946479115.1 uncultured Candidatus Saccharibacteria bacterium
CGTGCTTCTTGAATTAATGAACCAATTTTTGCTTTGTAATCTTCGCTGTGCATATCGATGATTATATCACATACGATATAAAAACAACAATGGTATACTAGAGGTAAATAGGAGATAACGCATGCAAGATAAACAAATTGCTGATTTGATAGCAGGCGAAAAACAACGCCAGCGTGATGGACTAGAATTGATACCAAGCGAGAACTATGTCTCGAACGATGTGCTAGAGGCACTTGGAAGTGTATTTACTAACAAATACTCCGAAGGCTATCCTGGCCGTCGCTATTATGGCGGCCAAGAATATACTGATCAGGTTGAGCAACTAGCGATTGATCGTGCCAAGCAGTTGTTTGGTGCAGATCATGCGAATGTGCAGCCACATTCTGGTGCACCGGCTAACGAAGCTGTCTATAGCGCGTGGTTAGAGCCTGGTGATACGGTTCTCGCGATGGATTTGTCGCATGGTGGTCATTTGACACACGGTGCGCCTGTGACGCGAAGTGCACAGCTATATAATTTTGTTCGTTACAAAATGAAAAATATCGAAACGGGCGAGATTGATTATGATGAACTTCGCGAGCTTGCGCTCGAACATAAACCAAAAATTATCTTGGCTGGTTTTAGCGCGTATCCTCGTGAACTAGACTACGAGAAGTTTGCTGCAATCGGTAATGAAGTCGGTGCGCTATTGATGGCTGACATGGCACATATCGCCGGTCTGATCGCTGGCGGTGTAGCGAAGAATCCGTTTGATTATGGATTCCATGTTATCACGACGACGACTCATAAAACACTTCGTGGTCCACGCGGTGGTTTGATTCTGTCAAAAGGTATTGTCGGTAATCCATTAAAGGCGCCTGAAAAGACACTAGAGAATATTCCAACACTGATCGATCGCTCTGTCTTTCCTGGTATGCAAGGCGGACCGCATATGCACACAATCGCGGCCAAAGCTGTCGCATTTGGTGAGGCATTACAACCCGAGTTCAAGGAGTATGCTGCGCAGATCGTAAAAAATGCAGCGCGATTAGCAGATGAGATGCAGAAGCAAGGATTCCACCTTGTTACAGGTGGCACAAGCAACCACTTGATCCTTGCAGATGTTCACAAGAGTTTTGGTATTGATGGTAAAGTTGTCGAAGTAGCGCTTGATAAGATCGGGCTGACGCTAAACGCAAACAGCACACCTGATGATCCATTACCTCGATTTACACCTAGTGGTATTCGCCTCGGTACACCGGCGCTAACGACACGTGGTCTCAAAGAAGAGCATATGGCGCAGATTGCGGCATGGATGAAGCAGGCAATTGACGCACGTGACAATGAAGAAGTGCTCGCCGGTCTTCGTGGCGAAGTAAAGCAACTATTACAAGCATTTCCTCTGCCGTATTGATACGCGTCTGGCATTTAAAATACCCTCGACTTTTATCGAGGGTATTTTATTTTCAATAACTCTTAATGAATTATGAAACAGGGTTACAAGTAGTTGCAGTACCTGAAACTGTATTTGCAACACCTGTTGCTCCAGCAGTGATGCTTGTTGCACCACCTGCTTGAACAGGGTTTAGGCCGGCTACCGTAAGAGTGCTATCCCAGATGTAGACAACGTAACCTGATGGTACTGTCGTAGGGCTTGTCATAGCGGCGTTAGAACATAGGCTCAAGCGTACTGTTGTATCTGGAGTAGTCGCTGTTGGCGTGCCAAGAGTAATACCACTACCAGCTAGGCTTGAGTCTGCAATAGTAGCTAGTGCATTCGTGACGGCTGATGCGCCTGTATTGTAGGTTGGATATGCGCTTTGAATTGCATTATATGCTTCAACCTTTTTTGCGACGTTTTCTGCTGTAGTTTTTTGTGCTGTTGTGTGTGAACGCTGTTGGATACCGTTGTAGGCAACGATAGTAATAGCTGCCAAGATAGCGATCACAACGATTACGATCAAAAGCTCGACGATGGTGAAACCGCGGCTGTTAGATGTATTGTTGATAGTCATTTTAATGTTTGCCCCCTAATTTATGTAATGCTTATGCTATCGATATTACTACGTTTGCTATGCAAGTTCAATAGAGTAATATTTGTCGATTATGCCGGTGTTGCACAGGTGCTAGTAGAGGTGGCGCTACCTGCATATAGGTAGACGACAGCAGGACTTGAAAGTGATGGGTCCCAATAGGCGATTTTGGCACCAGTAGGGTTAGACGATGGACATGGTGCATAGGTAACGCCAGTAGGGTTGGCGGCGCTAGGTGCGGTTGGGGTGAGTGCTGTTTTGGTTGAGGGAGAGAGCGCAGAAGTATCAGTATAGGTTTCAAATACCGTTCCTGAAGAAGGATATACACCATTGCCAGCATCAGCAGCATAAATTTCGGCCTTGCTTTGTACCTCTTGGGCGGTTGCTTGGTTGGAGGTTGCTCGTGCACGGTTCTGGACACCGTTATACGCAACGATAGTGATAGCGGCCAAGATACCGATCACAACGATTACCACCAAGAGCTCCACGATGGTAAATCCCTTTTCATTTTGTATATTTTTCATATCTTGAAGACTCATTTCTAATACATGCTAGTTAGATGTAATTATGTATGTAATATACTATGCGACGCTGATAAGCACAAGCGATACCACGTATTTATCATCCAAACACACGGTGTTAAATATGCCGACTGATGATTAAGATGACGGTAGTGCAGCAGTGTTTAGTCGGGTTGCACGCAGGGACTGCGTGACGGTAATAGTCTTGGTGGCTGTTGTTTTTTGTCCGGTCACGGTCACCTTGATAGTAACTGCCGCGTTGGCGTTAGCAGCACCAATATTAGACGTGCTATTTGGTGAATTGTAATATTCGACAGCCATGCTAGAGATATTTGGCATGACTTCGACATCATTGGTTTTGCAACGTGCGGCGCTGTAGCCAGGGCTGCAGCTATCCTGCTGCCATGGTGGGGCGCAGACGGTCTGACTATCGGTCGTAGGGTTGGTATTGAACGGTGAGATGGTCGTGCGTCGCCATAACGAGCCAGCATTGATAAAGTAAATTACTTTTGAATACAAAACGTTATTAAAAATCTTGGTCGCACCACAAGCATTTGGCTGATCTTTAAAATAAATAAGCTCACGTGACGAGTCGGTTGGGCTTTTATCCGTGACGAGACTATTAAGGATGAGAGTATTACTGGTGTTGGTGAAGGCGGCGGTACCGGTGAAGTTTGAGTTGCTACCCTGAGGCGAAATCAGCGTGCCAGTTGTGGTCAAAAAGGCTGTCGACAGACGAACGTCACTCTCGATGCGCTTTAGGGTGTCCTGCGCGTCGTAGAGCATTTCGTTATTATCCCGCGTGACCATAACATCACCCACCATCGCTACCATTAGAGCGATAAATCCACCAATTGCAAGGAGAACGATCGGGGCAATTACCAGGATCTCGATAAGCGTAAAACCGCTGGATGAGTGTGAATTATGGTGCTGAGACAAATACTGCATGGGTTACCTCTCGTGCTGGGGAGCCGTAAACAATACGGACGCTTACTTTTGTTGTACCGTCTGATGTGCCATAAGGACAGGTAAGGTTAATATACATTGTGGCACTTTGCAGGCCGGTTGGTCCGGTGGCGGGAATAAGCGGGGCGCTAGGGGAGATCACGGTACATGGGGTTGTGGCCTGTGATGAGTAAGCGCGAAGGTTTTCATAGGCGAGCGCGCTTGCCTTGGACTGGTTCCGTGCATCGCTGCCGTCTTTAACGATAACGCCGTATAGCTGATAACCGGCACCAATAAAAGCGACGGCAATGAATAAGCTAATAAGTAGTTCGACGGCCGAGAAGCCAGCTTGTAGGTCTATTTTTTTCATTGATTTTTACTCATTACTTTCTGGACTGTATTGTCAGATTCACGAAGATAGTAAATGTTTACTTTACGGCAATTTGGGATGGCAGTACATAGTACGCCGGCGCTATCAAGAGATTGGTAGATGTAGGTCGTTTTAATAGGTTTCGGCAATACTCCGGCTGTTGTTTGGATCGCATTGCTAGCAGCAACCAGGCTATAATCTGGTGCTGCAATTGATGGAGCACGTAGGTTGCCACGGTCGATGTTTGTGAACCACGTCTCGATTTGCGCGGGCGAACTTGCTGCGGATGTAGGGAAGTACGAATTGTTATTACGCTCGTAATAACTATCAAGATAAAGCAGAATATTTGAGATATCAGTTTGACGTTCTTGGTCGTTGGCTTCAGTGACACTGCTGCGTAGATTAACCGCAGCAAGGCTTACCAAAATAGCCATGATCGTAAGGGTAATTACGACCTCCACAATAGTAAAACCAGCGCGTTGCTTCATATCCTCTAGCATAAGAGGTTTAACTGCTCTAGGCAAGAGCTTTTTAGATTTCAAGAGGCTCTTGGACGATTGCGATGCGGAACTTATCTCGGACAGCACCGATGATTTGATCACGGGCTGCGGCTAAGTCCTGGTAACTAGTGGCTGATTCATTAATGAGGACAAGGGCGTTCTTGTCATGAACATGCATACCATGAATTGTCGTGCCTTTTAGGCCAGTTTGCTCGATCAGCCAGCCGGTTGGGACTTTGAATTTTCCATCAGGCATATCATACATCGGAATGTCAGGGTATTCTTTTTTCAGATCAGTCAGCTGCCAATCTTCGACGATGGCATTCTTAAAGAAAGAACCAGTATTTGGAGTGATGGTTGGGTCGGGCAGTTTATCGGCGCGAATAGCAACGACGGCATCACGAATGATTTGCGGGGTAAACATCGTAATGCTGTGAGCGGTAAAGTAATCTTCAATCGCTTTATAAAATGGTGGCTGCGGCGCAGATTTGTATAGTTTGATGCTAATAGCGATGATGACATAGCGACCTTCTGCTTCACCGCGAAAAATACTGTGACGGTATGAAAAACCGCAATCGGCATTTTGTAGTGTGACGAATGCATTTGTTTGGCTGTCGTATGCTTCTAGTGAGATAAGCGTATCGGCAATTTCTTGGCCATAGGCACCTACGTTTTGGACGGGTGCCGCACCAGCAGTACCCGGAATGGCTGACATAGCTTCGATGCCAGTAAGGTTGAGATCGACCGTTCGTTTAACGACATTGTCCCAGTTTTCACCAGCACCAACGCGAATAATGGTGTGTGCGGCTTGATCCTCAATAATTTCAAAACCAGGAATACGATTGCGAATAACAAGGCCATTAAATCCTTCATCACGCACGATTAAGTTGCTGCCGCCACCAAGAATGAAAACAGGTAGCTGTTGTGATTTGGCATTTGTGTACACTTCGGCAAGCTGCTCGGGAGTGTGAACCTCTGTCATGAAACGGGCATTACCACCCAGACGCATTGTTGTGTAGTTTTTTAGCGGAATGTTTGTATGAATTTCCATGTAGCCTGATTATAGCTCATAACAGGCTGAATATGCTATAATTACCCTTGTTGTATACGCAGTTATGCACCCGTAGCTCAGTGGCCTATGCGGAGCCGGTATAATCAATAAGCACTTGTGCTCGTTGAAAATACACAAGAGCTTCTAGCGTTGCGCAGTTACAAAATATAATTATGCACCCGTAGCTCAGTGGATTAGAGCACTGGTCTTCGGAACCAGGTGTCGCAAGTTCGAATCTTGCCGGGTGTACCAAGAAAATAGACTCATCGTTTGATGAGTCTATTTTCTTTGAGTTTGTCTAGAGTCTTGTCTCGTAGCTAATGCCAGCCTCATCATTAGTCATGCCATTGCCGCATACCGGCGCTATAGTTGCTTCGATGTGGTTTTTATTTACATGGCTACACGCAGGGATACCAAACGTATCAAATTGGTTAGTCGGTGTAATGAATTTCCATGTTCCATTTTGCTTGACGGCAAACATGCGGGCGTCGGGATAGCCGCATCCATAGTTTAACAATACCTGGTCTTCGTTGGTGCTTGGTGCGACGAGGTTATAGTAAACGGTCGGACAATTATCTGAAATATCTTCATTGGCAGCCTTGGTTAAGAATGAGCGCAGCTCGGTTACATTTTTATCTGTTCGCTTGACTGCTTTTTCAGCAGAAATAGAATATTCCATGGCCCCTAGGCTGACGTGAACTCCTGGCTCGACAGTGTTGGTTTGCTGGTAAGATGAGTTTTTCGGGTGGGCTATCAACACTGCAAGTAGAGCGAGAAACAACATTCCTATTGCAATAGCTATTGCGCCCTTGAATTTATGAGATCGTTTTTTCGGATGAGCCATTATCTAGTCTCCTTAATTTAAATCTTTATCAATCATTGCTAAATGTTTATTACGGTACACTTCAAAGCTTGCCTTGTTGAGTCCGTGCGTGTGAATGAATGAGTTGAGTCGTTCCGATCCAATAAAGTGTGGGAGGATAACGTAACTAGCACCCATACGGTATAATTCGGCAGCTTCATTGTGATCGTTTGAATAGCAGATCATGATGGCGTCAGGATTGTGACGGTGAACGTAACGCACCAGTGCAACATTTACGAAATGATCAGCGATGGTGTTAACGACAAGTTTGGCTTTGCTGAAATCAATGTCAGCGAGTAACTCTGGGTCAGTGGCATCACCATAAAGGAATTCGATATGTTTACGCTCAAGCTCTTCGATTACTTCTGGATCGTAGTCAACCACAACAAACCTGTGGTGCATTTCATGGAAGGTTTTAATGAATTTGTCGCCGCCATTGAGGTAGCCAAATAGTACTAGTGGGTATTCCTTGGCGCGGTGCTGTGTTTCATTAGTTGCTGCACGTTCAAATAAGTGAAGATTCTTTTCTAGTTTGCGGAAAATCCAGTCGTCATATTTCATGAGGTAGGTTGAAGTAGCGATGGTGATGATGGCGACAATCGTAATGATCGCGCTTAGTTGCGAACTGACCATGCCGGCACTCTGCGCAAGGACAATAAGGATGATCGAGAATTCACTAATCTGCGACAGGTTGATACTTGTCATAAAACTGGTTCGTTTTGTGTAGCGTAATAATCCAAGTGTCGTCATGACGACGAGTGGTTTGATCAATATGGTAACTGCCGACAGTATCAATGCAGGTACAACTGCTGATGTTAAGTTGTGCATCTCGAGGCTTTCGCCCAGGTTAATAAAGAACAAGATGATAAAGAAATCACGCAGAGGTTTCAGCTTGGCGCCAATTTGGTGAACATATGGCAAATGCGCCAACGTGACACCGGCAAACAGGGCGCCAACTTCCACTGAAAAGCCAATAGCGTGCACGAGTGTCGCCACGCCAAATCCCCAGGCAAGGGCAAATATAAATAACAGCTCTTGTGATGATGCGATGAATTTGGTGAATTTAGGCAAGACTTTTGCGCCAAGAAGTGCAAGCATTCCAGCAGTCATCAGTCCTTTTAGTACCAGGAAGCTTATTTCCCAGACTCCCAGCTCGCCGCCGGTACTATTCGTAGTGACATATAGTAGTGCGAAGGTCGCGATGATGTCGTCGATCAGGATGACGCCGATCGCAAGCTGACCGTTTAGCCGTTGCAGTTGTTTTTTGTCACTTAGGACTTTTGCAATAATAATCGTGCTACTAAAGAACAGCGCTAGTCCGGTAAGGATTGCTTCGGTTGAGGTAAATCCAAGTGCGGTTCCAACCAAATAGCCGATGGTAACCATAACGCCCAGCAGGGCAAGCGCCGTAATGAACACAGGTTTACCAAGTCGTCTAATTGCCGCAACACTCAGCTCAAGGCCAATAATAAATAGCAATAGTGCGATACCAATTTCGCTAAATGTTTTAAAGGCGTCTTTTTCGTGAATCAGATTAAGCAGTGCAGGGCCAACCAGAATACCGCTAATAATGTAGCCCATAATGAGTGGCTGGCGAAGCAAGCGCATAATAATCGACACGACACCAGCGACGACAATAACAACACTCAGTTGAGAAAAAACGTCGTCTAACATGATTGTCCCTGGGTAAAGTTAGTTGCTGGTATGAATCGGCAAATCATTACTACATAGTATACAGCTTTTTT
>CAMLED010000043.1 GCA_946479115.1 uncultured Candidatus Saccharibacteria bacterium
CGCACGGCTTTACCAAGCAAGGTAACATAGGGTTTTGACATGTATCTATTATACCCTGTGTTATGGTCCTCGGTTCGCAAAAGCTTATCTTTTTATCCACTTATAGCGTAACTGCTGGGGGTAGAGTACAATAAGATTATGTTTATTGTCGGCATTCTTTCATGGTGGTATGGTGCAGGCTGGCGACACCGTTTCGTGATGTTACGTGAACGTCTGGCAACCACTGTTGACTATTTTTCAATCGATCTATTGGCGGGTACGCTATTTTCACCCTTTCGCCAAATTTCGGCTGGTCGTGTCAACGGTCCATTAGGGGTTAAGATGCGTGCGTTCCTAGATCGTTTGATTTCTCGATGTATTGGTGCCATGGTGCGTTCAGTTGTGATTGTGATTGGAGTAGCGGCGATTTTACTCCATATTGTTATCGGCTGCGCTACGTTGATCGTGTGGGCGACACTACCGTTTCTCCCTGTTGTTGGGTTTGTATTGTATGTAACGGGATGGTTGCCATGGATAATCTAGAATTTAATTACCACAGTTTCCGTGCTCAAAAGGCTCGGGTTGGTCATGCGCTTGAAGGTATGTGGATGCGCGTGCTAACAATTGTCGCGGTCGTGCTCCTTGTTAGTGGTGTTGCGTTGCTAGTAATTAATCAACCAGCTGGATGGTTACTACTTGGATTTGCCGCCATCCCCGCCATGTTTATCGAATGGTACACCAATGAACTTCGTCATATACCTAGCCCTAAATCATCAAAGACAATTGATGATGTTTTATCGAGTGACATTCTTGGCCAACTATCTAAAAAACCTACCCCTCGTGATATTGCGACGGCTGCGGGTAGAGTACAAAGCGGCTATTTCTTTTATGCTCGTTTTGGCATTAGCGCCCGTGCTCTACAAGAAATGTCCTCTGATGATGCGAGCGCGACGTTTGCTGTATGGAAAGAGGCGCAGCTGATCCGTGAGCAACTTAACCTTGAACATATTACAGGAAGTATCTTGGTTGTTGCCTTGATTCGTCAATTTCCTGAGCGTCAGGGTTGGCTGGCGCACTTACAGCTGGACGATGATGATTTGGTACGCGGTATTCAGTGGCAGCAACATCTTCGTGACCTAGTTACTTTTCATAGTCGCCCAAAGCGCACTGGTGGATTAGCGCGCGATTGGTCATTTGGATATATTCCGCTGCTGACACGTTTTGGACAAAACATCAGCGAACAATTAGCGCATAGCCGTTCACTGTCGGTTGATCTAGAGGCTCATAGCAAGGCACTTGATCAGATGATTAGCACATTTGGTGAGGCCGGACGTCAGAATGTTGCCTTGGTTGGCGCAGCGGGTGCTGGCAAAACCACACTCGTGCATGCATTTGCTGAACGCTTGCTTGATGCCTCGTCGCCACTTTCGGACAATCTAAAGTTTCGCCAAGTTATTATATTGGACGCCTCGGCTTTGATTGCTGCTGCGCCTGGGCGTGGTGAGTTAGAGAATTTAATTATGCAGGTACTGGGCGAGGCATATAACGCTAAAAATATTATTATCTGCCTGGATAATGCACAACTCTTTTTCGAAGAAGGTATTGGCTCGGTTGATTTATCTAATATGTTGCTACCGATTCTAGAAGCAGGTCGTTTACGACTTATTCTTACTATGGACGAGCAGCGCTACTTGCAAATTGGTCAACGTAACGCGGCGCTAATGAACGCACTGAACCGCATCAACGTCGAGCCTGCCAGTAAAGACGAGACGATTGCTGTTATGCGTGACCAATTACTAATAACAGAATTTCAGCGACATGTTACCTATACATATCAATCACTTGAAGAAGCATACCGACTAAGTGAACGCTATGTCCATGATCTTGCCATGCCGGGCCGGGCTATTAAACTGATGGAGGCTGCGGCTGCCTATGCGGACGATGGGTTTGTAACAGCACATTCTGTTCAGCAGGCAATCGAACAAACGATGAATATTAAGGTAGCCGTCGCGACTGGTGAAGAAGAGCGCGAAAAACTACTTAATTTAGAGGATCACATCCATAAGCGCATGATTAATCAAACCCGCGCAGTTGGTGTCGTCAGTGATGCACTGCGCCGTGCTCGTGCCGGTGTACGTAATCAAAATCGGCCAATTGGCACATTCCTGTTCCTTGGCCCAACCGGTGTTGGTAAGACAGAGTTAGCCAAAGCGCTCGCCGATGTGTATTTTGGTGGTGAAGAACGAATCATTAGGTTAGATTTGAATGAGTATGTCCGTAGCGAAGATGTAACACGCCTGATTGCAGATGGTGCTGATGATCCAATGAGTCTGACAGCACAGGCGATGAAACAGCCATTTAGTGTGGTGTTGCTCGACGAGATTGAAAAGGCGCATCCACAGGTTTTGACAACGCTGCTGCAGTTACTTGATGAAGGTATTCTGCGGGATATCAAGAATCGTGAAGTCAGTTTCCGTGATGCGATTATTATTGCTACATCAAATGCTGGTGCTGATAGGATTCGTGAATACATCGAACGTGGCTATGAATTAGAGCAGTTTGAAAAGCAATTCGTTGACGAACTAATTTCAAGTAATCAGTTCCGTCCAGAATTCCTTAACCGTTTTGATGAAATTGTTACATTCCGGCCATTAAGCAAAGAGGAATTAGTGCAAGTGATTGACCTGATTCTAGCTGGCATCAATAAGACAATGGCCTTGCAGAGTATTACAGTGAACGTTGCCGATGATGCCAAACTGGTGTTGGTTGAGCAGGGGTATGACCCACGATTAGGTGCACGTCCAATGCGCCGTGTCGTACAACGAGCAGTTGAAAATACCGTGGCCAAGCAGATGCTATCCGGCACCGTTGCACCGGGTAGTGTGATTGAAATCAGCCGTGAGCAAGTCGAGCAAATTCTTGGCACGCAGCAGCAGGCAAATGCAATCGTTGATGGCGAGCATGTCGCACGCTAGGCCTTCGGCTGCACCGCTAGGCTTTACGATCGTCGAACTTTTAATTGTGATTGTAGTGGTTGCCATCCTGGCGGCTGTGACGATTGTTGCATATAACGGTGTGCAGAATAGAGCCAATGAGGTGTCAGTCACGTCGGATCTGCGTAATATTTCAAAGCAGGTGGAACTACACAGAATTAACATTGGTCATTATCCATCAACGACAGAAATGGATAGCCTCAAGATCAAAGTGAATAAAGCTGCATACGGTGTTAATCCAACTGGTGCCACGGGTTTTTATTGCGTTAATTCTGACGGCTCAAAATTTAGTATCGTGACGCGTGTGAAATCTCAAATGGTTCTGATGTATAGTTCTGATATTGGCCAAACGACCGCCTATAGCGGATCGCAAACCGCACCGCAGCTATGTACTGATGCCGGTACGCCAACGACGACCTATTTGGCCTTTACTAATAACGGTGTTTGGAATTCGTGGATCGATAATTAAGCGTTCGAGTACCCTCTATTGGGATTCTATTTGATCATCCGAGCTAAGGCGTTCGTAAGCTCAGTTGCCTTTTTGTCTTTTAATGCAGGATCAATCTCGTTCATACAATGTCGTGTGTGATCGGTCACTAATTCTAGAGCTACCTTGTCTAGTGCCGAACGCACTGCGCTAATTTGCGTCAAGATATCAATACAATACGTATCATTCTCAATCATTTTCGCAATGCCACCAATTTGGCCGGACGCTCTATTTAGTCGCTTCATAAGTTCAGGTTTTGATTCGTAATATCCGTGTTTCATATAATCCTCCTAATGATGATGGTTGTGATCGTGATGATATTGGTGCACGACAGCATGTCCCATGCCCTTCGCGATCAGATACTTATTCACTGGAAAGGCTACGATAAATGCAGCGACCAATGCTAGTGCCATGCTAACCCAGAACAGTGCGGTATCAAGCCCAGCATGAATAGCACCCGGGACGATCATGATAAACCCGTTATCGACAATCTCCATAACGGCAATTGAGATGGTGTCAGTGGCGAGTACAAGGGTCATGGCCTTTTTAAACGATAGACCCGCACGAAATAAAGGAACTATGCTAAATCCATATCCAAACACAAAAGCCAGTACAATCGCCAGTGCAATGCTAGGTCCTGCCGACCACTGGAGAGCAGTTGAGAGTACCATGCCGAGAATTTCGCCGATGGCACATCCGGTTAGACAATGGAGGGTTGCAAGTAATGCTGTTTTGTTAGGTGATGTATTCATAACTCTATTTTATATACCCCCAGGGGGTATGTCAATAAAGTTAGCTAGTATACCCGAGATTACTAAAATAAATAGACCAGCGTGTGCTGATCGATATATTTTGGTACCCCGGGCTGGACTTGAACCAGCGACCTTAGGCTTAGAAGTCCTCTGCTCTATCCAGCTGAGCTACCGGGGCGTATCTGTTATTATACCGCATCCATTATAATAGAAGGAGAAAAAGAAAAGGAGGGTATTATGACG
The DNA here is from genome assembly GCA_946479115.1 of uncultured Candidatus Saccharibacteria bacterium. Next base: position 4,455 of record CAMLED010000043.1, read on the forward strand.
CATACTACTGATTACGGTCCGGATCCGTTTGTTACGAATATTGAACAAGCGACACTCGAGAATGAAAATTACCGAACGACTCTTTGGACGGGTAAAAACCTACAACTGACGTTGATGACGATTCAGCCCGATCATGAGATTGGACTAGAAGTACACGATGATCATGATCAGTTTCTTCGTATTGAAGAAGGCGCAGCAACAGTATACATGGGTCCAACCAAGGACGATCTAAAGACCTGGAATGCTAATGTTGACGACGCTGTATTTGTCCCAGCCGGCACATGGCATAATCTTGTGAATACAGGTAATGTACCATTAAAGCTATACTCTATTTACGCCCCCGCTGAACATAAACCGGGAACAGTACATGCAACAAAGGAAGATGCAGACAACGATCCGAATGAGGAGTGAGTATAACGGTATTCTCAATAAAACTTAAATATGTCTTAAAAATGTAAAAATTCTTACATATTATCTCCGGTATGAACTATACAATGTTGTTAATACTGAAAGGAGTATTTATGATAGAAGACGAACGAAATACAGTAGTAGTTGAGAAAGAACGAAGTAATCCTCTTGGGTGGATAATTGGCGCTATTGTGATCCTTATTTTGCTAGCAATATTCTTTTCCTATGGTGGATTTGGCTTATTTAATGGGGGTACTTCTACACAAGGTGGCGGTGACACCGTGAATGTAGATACGCCTGACACAGTAAACGTGCAGCCGTCAACAACTGGCCAATAGCATTGAGCTTTATTAATTTAACAGACCTCGTTTGGGGTCTGTTTTAGGTGGAAAGAGGGAGAGGAGTAGAAGGCGCTTCGCTATTCCCGCTTGCTGATAAAAATATGTAAACACATTTTTATTGCACTACGCTATACGAACTCTCATCAAAATACGCTAAAGCATATTTTACGATGAGAGTTCAGTCCTCGCACGAAGACCAAAGTAAAAGCACCCCGGATGGGATGCTTTTACTTTGGTGCGGGCGGAGAGAATCGAACTCTCATCGCTTGCTTGGAAGGCAGGCATATTAGCCATTATACGACGCCCGCGTGCCTTCAAATTATAGCAGATTATAGCGTATAATAAAAAGCGTAAGGTTAATACCAATTACTATGTTAAATAAGTTTAATAATAATTTTCAGCAGAAACCATTTCATTCTCACGGATATGCTCGTACTGCGAACAGCGATGGGATTGGCGCAGTGAGTCCAGAGACATTTGCCCAGCGTCAGCAGACGCATCAGAATCGCCAGCATGTTAAAGGCTATGCTGATTCACTATTAGCAAACGGACATCACCGCACCATGAGTTTACGTCCCGAGAGAGTCACTACAGAAGGAACGACAGCGCAAGCTCCAGAAAAGGCGGTAACTCATCAGGACCGTAGAGGCTTCTCTGTTGGTATCGGAACACGTAAGCCCCAGCAGCATTCAGTGGGTGGTGCGCGCCCGACGACAGCGCCTGCACCTCGCACGCCTAACTTTACCGAACCGCGTCATCGCTATAATCCGTATCAATAGGTAGAGATGGGATATCACAATCATAGATTGCTCGTCCGTTTGCTTATTTTCACAAAGTAAACTTTTTCAAAATTGCGCTGCACTACACGACCCCACTACTATCGCCAGCTAAAGCTGTCGAGTAGTGAGTCCAGGCCTTATCACGCCAAATTAAATAAGAGACCAAAAGATCTCTTATTTAATTTGGGGCGAATGATGGGGATTGAACCCACTACCTTCGGAACCACAACCCGACGCTCTAACCAAATGAGCTACATTCGCCAAACTTTAGCTATTGTAGCACATTTAACGGGGGAAATGGTAGAGGGTATTAGAAATCTTGTAGCGTCTCGATATCGGCGCCGATCGTGTTGAGGCGATTAGCAAAATCTTCATAGCCACGATTAATTGAGTACACATCACGCAGGATTGATGTGCCTGGAGTTGCGAGCATAGCAAGCAGAATAACCACTGATGGGCGCAAAGCAGGCGGAGCAACAACATCGGCTGGCTTCCATTTGGTTGGTCCAGTGATGTAAACGCGGTGTGGATCAACTAGTTCGATTGATGCGTTTAGCTTTGACAGTTCAGTAAAGTAAATTGCGCGGTTTTCGTATGACCAGTCATGCACGAGTGTGCGACCTTTAGCGACAGTAGCGATCAGCCCAAGGAATGGAAGGTTGTCCATATTGACGCCAGGGAATGGCATGCTGTGCATTTTATCTTTCGGCGCGACGAGGCTAGATTGCTTGAGGCTGACATCGACTAGCCGGGTTTCACCATTCCGGGCAAGGTATTCTTTGCTGAGTTCATATTGCAATCCCATACCTTCGAGGACGGCAAGTTCAAGCTCGATAAATTCGATAGGTGCACGTGTAATGGTGATTTCAGAATTCGTCACAATACCAGCGGCGATTAAACTCATGGCTTCGATTGGATCTTCGCTTGGGCAATATTCAACGTCTTGGTTGATAGTTTTCTTACCGTGAATTGTCAGAATAGTTGTGCCGATACCGTCAATTTTGACACCTAATTTCTTAAGGTAAAAACAGAGGTCTTGTACCATGTAATTTGGGCTGGCATTTCGAATGGTTGTAACACCGTCATATAGTGCGGCGGCCATAATGACGTTTTCTGTGACTGTGTCGCCACGTTCAGTCAGGAGAATGGTGCGGTTAACTGGTTTTTCATTGACGGTAGCATGGTAGTAGTCACTTTTAGCGACAACATCAAGACCGAATGGTGCCAGACCAGCCATGTGAGGCTCAACCGTACGAGTGCCAAGGTTACAACCACCGGCGAACGGCAATTTAAAATCATCATATTGATGCAAAAGAGGACCAAGGAACATGATGACGGTGCGCGTTCGCTTAGCAGCGGCCTCGTCCATCTTGTCGAGGTCTAGACGGCGAGGAGGGGTAATCTCTAGGTCATTGGTATCGTTGATCCAACGAGTTTTTACACCGATACTTTGCAGGACTTCGATAATACGATTAACTTCTTCGATACGAGCAACGCGGCGCAAGGTTGTCTTGCCTTTATTAAGAAGAGCGGCACAAAGTAGGCCAACAGCGGCGTTCTTACTGGTCTTTACTTCGATGCTACCTGATAGCTGTTTGCCACCATTAACGCGGAAGTTAATTTTACCAGACTGGTTAAGAGTAACGATATTACTTGAAAGCACTTCGCTGATGCGGGCGATCATCTCTAGGCTAACGTTTTGGCCGCCTTTTTCGATGCGGTTAACGGCACTTTGACTGGTGCCTAGTTCTTTGGCCAGTTCGGTCTGGGTAAGGCCTCTGCTGACACGTGCTTCTTGAATTAATGAACCAATTTTTGCTTTGTAATCTTCGCTGTGCATAT
>CAMLED010000044.1 GCA_946479115.1 uncultured Candidatus Saccharibacteria bacterium
TGCCAAAACGGAGATCTGGCTTGTCAGAACCAAAACGGTCCATAGCTTCGTTATAGGGAATGCGTGGCACGTCGTCGGTCATAAGTGTTTTACCGCCAAAATCAGTCACTAATTGCTTCACGAGTGGCTCCATTGTCTGGCGGACCGTCTCACCGTCTTCGACAAATGACATCTCCAGGTCAAGCTGATAAAAGTCACCGTACAGGCGATCAGCGCGTGGGTCTTCATCACGAAAACACGTCGCAATTTGGTAGTAGCGTGAAATACCACCAACCATTAGGAGCTGTTTGAACTGCTGCGGAGCCTGAGGCAAGGCATAAAAACTGCCCGGGTGGACACGTGATGGCACCAAAAAGTCACGGGCGCCTTCGGGACTCGAGTTAGCAAGAATAGGTGTGGTTACTTCGACGAACTCACCTGCTTCCATGTAGTCACGGAGAACTTTGTAGTAGGCAGCGCGTTTTTTCAAGGTTTCTTGCATTTTTGAACGACGCAAATCAAGGTAACGATATTTAAGACGCAATTCTTCACTTGCCTGCGCAGTATCACTATGAATAGGAATCGGTAGAGGCTCTGACTTGTTCAATAGACGCAGGCGATCAACGACGACTTCGATGCTGCCGGTATCGATATTAGGGTTTTTAAGTGCCTCGTCACGCTCTTTGACAAGACCCGTGATCGAGATGACAAACTCGTCGCGTAGCTGCTCAGCTAAACCAAATGCCTCGGCGTGTTCTGGTTGAATCACCAACTGAACGATACCGGTATGATCGCGTAAATCAATAAAAATAAGGCCACCATGGTCGCGTCGGGTGTGCACCCAGCCGCTGATTGTTGCCGTCTGGCCAATCATTCCAGTCAATTCTCGTACTAGCGTTCTTGTCATAATTCCTTTATTTTACCACTGCTACCTCTATAAAACTAGACGCCAGTGGTTTTTAGCGCGACGAAGAACGCTGGGCAACCGCGCGGCGGTCAGTGTGATGATCAAATTCATCAACGATCTTGCGTCCAATCAATGCCTCGATCGTGTCTTCGAGCGTCAGCAACCCGACTGTCTCCTGGTCTTGGTTAACCACAATCAGCAAATGATGATGTGTCCGCAAAAAAGTATTTAAGGCGTGCGACAAGGTTTGCCGTTCGTTGATATACAGCACGCGTGGCTCCATGGCTTTTTCGGCTGTGACCGAGCGTTTGACATCCAGGCTCAAAAGATCCTGAGCATAGAGCACCCCGATAACATGATCGATGTCTTTGTCGATGACCGGAAAACGACTATGGCCCGTCTTGTGAAGATCGTTCAGGACCAATGGACCCAGCATTTCTTTGCCACTGATACTATCGATTGCATCGCGTGGTGTCATTATCTCGCTAACGTGACGGTCGCCGAACAACAGTCCATGCAGCAGTAAAGCTTTTTCGTCAGGAGTAATAACGTTCCGCGCATTTGTAATCAGATGTTCTAGTTCTTGGCGAGAGTGCACACTGCCATCTGGTTGTGATGAGGTCGCCGAGTGCTGCAATACAGCAATAGGCCCGTGAAATTTCTCAACAAATGCTAATAATTTGTTTTCGCGGCGGTCATACATATGCTGCGCAGCATGACGGATGAATTTGAGACGGGTAAATGCACCGTAAAATAGTGCAATAACAATGGCAGCAATAGCACCAATCGTCCAGTCAAAACGCACCACGAGCAGCATAGCAAGTGTCACTAGCATGAGCGACTCGATAATACGCTGCAGTGACACAACCTCTGCCTGCAACGAGACGCGGCGAAGTGCATGTACCGCCTCTGAATCGCCGAGCTGCTGGCGACGGTTTAATTCAAAGTGGCTAAGTTGTGACTGCCTGGGACGTACACTGCCGATCAGTAGCAGTATGACAAAAATCACAACGATCACCAGCAGCAGAAAGATGTCCATAGTACCTCTATTGTACCCTATCTTTCCTTGCCGCAACATGGCTTTTATCCTACACTTAGTATAGTAAATATAAGGAGTTATAGGTGAGTAAAAAAGCTTGGATTATTTTTGTGGCCATTTGTGTCGTCGTACTGGGCGCGCTGGTTTTTTCATCAAACAGTAAAAAAGTCGATGTTAGCGCGGTTGATAGCAACAGCATCATCAAGGCAACAGAGGATACTGGCAACATTGCCGATCACGTGTTTGGTAAGGCCGATAGCAAAGTCATGTTGGTTGAATACGGCGATTACCAGTGTCCAGGCTGTGGTAGCGCCTACCCTATCGCTAAATCACTCAGCGAAAAGTACAAGGACCAGCTTGCCTTCGTATTCCGTAACTTTCCTCTAACGAGTATTCACCCGAACGCCAAGGCCGCAGCCGGTGCCGCTGAAGCTGCTGGACTACAGGGCAAGTTCTGGGAAATGCACAATCAGCTGTATGAAAGCCAGGACAGCTGGAAATCACTTAATTCATCAACACGCGGTGAATACTTCAAAACGCTTGCCACGAAAGTCGGAGTTGATGGTAGTAAATACGATACCGATTTCGCTGGCCAAGCCGTAAGTAAGAAGATTGCTTTTGATATGGAACTTGGTAAAAAAGTGAAAGTAAGTGGCACCCCAACCTTTTACCTGAACGGCAAGATGGTTGATCAATACGTGAAGGACGGCAAATTCGTCGAGGCTAACACTGATGGTGCACAGCCAATCTGGAGTGATGCTGACGCATTTGAGAAACTACTCCTCATTCCTGCATTCAAGGAAGCTGGCATCAGCCTTCCTGAAGCAACCAAATCGTAATCAGTACGAATGTAAAAATACCCCGCTCATAGCAAGCGGGGTATTTTTATCGTATTGTTTTAGGCTTCGCCAGGCGTTTCGGTTGGCTTGGCGGTGCGAAGCGGTCGCTCCTTTAGCGTGATTGCTAACACCAAGGCTAGGAACATCATGGTTGAGGTAACGATAAAGATCGTATGCAGACTCTTAGAGAAGGCATTGACTAGCTTGTCGCTATATTCATTTTGCTTGTCTGTAAAGTCTTGCTTCAACTGGTTTTTAACTTGCGCCGGTACATCCACCTTTGCCATGCTGGCGGTAAAGCCGTCGGTAATCTGTGCTTTCGTTGTTGGCATATTCAGCATCAGAAGTGTATTAGTATCATTCGGGTTTGAAACAATCTGGCTAGCTGCTGGTGATTGTTTAAGTGTTTGGATATAGGCATCCTTACTCATATCGCCTAGGTGATTACCGATACCCAAGGTCAGCATACTACCAAAGACAGCTACACCAATCGTTGAACCGAGGCCGCGGAAGAGCTGACTAGAACTCGTTGCGATACCAAGATCCTTTTGCTCGAATTCATTCTGAATTGCAATGTTCATCAGCGGCATAGCGGCACCGATACCGGCACCAACAAAGAAAATGATGATTGCCTCATGAATAAACTGGCTTGTTGGGGTCAATGTAATCAACGAGCCAATCGCAATGGTTGCCACCACGAAGCCACCAACCATAAAACGTTTATATTTTCCGAAGCGCGACACCAGCTGTCCGGTAGTAATGCTCACCGCCATAAGTCCGGCAATCATTGGTAGCAACATCAAGCCAGACGTGGTTGGACTTGCGCCGTAGACCTGCTGGTTGAACTGCGTCAGGTACATGATCGATCCAAGCATCGCCGCACCAACAAAGGCCGCAATACCAGATAGAATAAGGAAATTTTTGTTTTTAAAGAACGCGAGATCCAAAATCGGCTCTTTGGCACGGCGCTCTACAAAGATGAAGGCAGTCGTGGCTGCAACAACAATTGCGGCCATAATCAGGCGAAGCGTTTCAAGGCTCATGCCAGTGCTGGTTAGTAGGTCGGCAAAAATCTTGTCGGTGTTATCAACGGCAAGCACAAGGGTTGCAAGGGCTACGGCCAGCAGGCTGGCACCGATGTAATCAACACGTGGCTTTTTCTCGTGCTTGAGTGACGGACAGTAAATAGCAATGATCGTAAAGGCGGCAATCGCGATTGGCACATTGATATAGAACGTCCAGCGCCAGTCAGTTACGAGGCCAAAAATATTATGTGATTCGGTCAGGAAGCCGCCTAAGAGCGGGCCAACCACTGATGACACACCAAAGACAGCACCGATCATTCCCTGCCACTTACCGCGCTCACGAGCGGCAAACAAATCGCCAATGATCGTAAAAGCGTTAGCGGTGATAATACCACCACCAATACCCTGCACGGCACGCCAAATAATTAATTGATTAATATCACCACTCATACCGCTAAAGAGCGAGGCGACCGCAAAAATAGTCACACCGATTAGTAGCAGCAAGCGACGTCCGAACATGTCAGACAACTTACCTGCAATTGGCGTCGTAATCGTCGTAGTAATCAAATACGCCGTAACGACCCAGCTAAGGGACGAGAAAGCATCGAAATCTTCGACAATTTTGCCCAGTGCAGTGGAGATGATAGTCTGGTCAAGCGCAACGAGAAACAAGCTGGCCATGACCGAAATCATAATAATAATTTTGTTGCGTAAACTAAGATGGTGGTTCACGGGCGGCTACTTATCCAACTCTGCGGCTGGGCTATCCAACACGTCTTTATAGCGTTCAATATTATCGCTCAGATGTTCAATCATTGAGCGTAGTTGTTCTTCCTGGATCAAGCCAATCCATTGACCCTGTTTCGATCCAATAACATACAGGCGGTCGCCTGATTCGATGCCAAGAATTTCGCGGGCTTCGGCGGGAATAACCACCTGGCCTTTGGTCCCGACAGTTGCGGTTCCATATAATTTTTTATCGTGCATTGTGTTTTTACCTCTTAAAGACAGTTTTATTCATTCATTAGTCTACCGTAAGTATGAAAAGTATGTCAAGTAGGTCAACCGCTAACACAAACAAAAAACACCCCGGTGCCTTGGGGTGTCTCAATTTTTTGGTGAAATCTTATGCAGATTTCGGGGGTGAACACACGTTCTAATGTGCGATATACAGTTGCCATTCGGCAGGCACCACATCCACTGCAATCTTTTTGCTTCGTGATGAAACAAATTCGATAGCTATTGGCATGAGGTTTTCGTACTCCTTGTACTATGTACAGCCCTGCGCGCTTCGACCTTTAAATTAAAATTTTCGTGTTTTTGGCGCAAGACACATCATTTATACTACCAATAATATATTGGCTCGTCAAGACATGCGCGATATTCATCACGCTCTTGTTTATATACTAAAAGACCTTAAGCCGTTTGGCAAGTAGGTACACCCCTAAAAGAACGATAACTGTAAATACTACAACAGCACCATACGCCCACGGTGCATCCTGGAATGGCAACGCGACGTTCATACCGTACATACCGTAAAAGACATTCGGTAATGCAATCAAGACCGTAAACACTGTTAGTGTCTTCATGCGTTGGTTCAATACATTATTGGCAATAGTGCCATAGGCATTACGAATGCTGGTAATCGTCTGGTTATGACTGTCAATCGATACAAGCAGTTGGCGGATATACAACAGGACATCTTCAAGTGCCTCATGGTCTTTTGTTTCGCGGTATAACTCTTTAAGACGCTCGGCTACAACTAACATACCACTTAGGTTCATGCGATATTCATTAAGGTTATCTTCGACCGTTACGAAGGTAATGAAATCTTGGTTAGTCACCTCGTGAGTGCGCAGGCGCCGGCCAGTGTTGAAAATATGGCGAGCTGTGCGTTGAATCAACTGCTCGTATTCACTTACGACCGTTGCAAACATACCAAGTAGCAGCCCAGTTGTACTGGCATCAACGGCAGACAAAACAGGTGTAGCCAGTTTGTAGTCCGTCGTTGTTGCGATCGAGACATTTGCAAACACGTCATCCTTGACTGCCAGAAGCACTGGTGTCGTCACCACCTGACCGTGCTTGCCGCGCTGTGCAGTACGTACAAAGACATACAAGCCATCGTCGTGCACTTCGACACGCGGGAGCTCATTAACATCAAGCACGTCACGCAGGACGTTATAATCCATACCGTACGTACTAGACAGCAGGCGCAGGTCAGTCTCATCGACTCCTTCACCATGAATCCAGGCGTTAGCTTTCGGTGGCGCCGATACCTGCTGGTATTGTTCCGCCTCGCTGTGCTTGACATAATATTTCAACATACATAAGCAGTATATCGCGTTTTGGAATCGTTGACTACGTAAGTGTTATAATTTTCACATTTTCTATTTCGTAGTATTATAGTGCTAGAGGTAGCGAATAATTTTTACCATGGATAACCTGTTACATAGTCTGCAACCCCACACTCTGACACGCTTTGTAAAAAAAGGATCAATTTTGCTGTACCAAGGCGAAATTCCACGATCAGCCTTTATTATTCGTCGCGGGCTTGTCCGCGTCTACACAATTACTACTGCCGGCGAAGAGCGCACGATTGCCTTACATGGTAAGGGTGACATCTTCCCCTTACCATGGATTTTTGGCGAAGTCACTAACACTCTGTTTTACTACGAAGCGATGAGCGACACTGAAGTCGTCACTGCTTCAAAAAATGACGTCCAAACTGCTGTTGCGAGTAATCCTGAGTTAACAGCTGCGATCTTAAAATTTACTATCAATGAATATACTGCCCTGCTACTGCGTATTACCGCACTAGAGCAGTCACGGGCGGCAGAAAAGATTGGCTTAACGCTGTACTATTTAATCTTTCGACACAGCATCGAAAAAACACCTGGCTTGTTTACGATTGACATCAAAATGACACAGTCAATGATTGCCAGCCTGGTTGGGCTGACTCGTGAAAGTACGGCTGTTAACTTGAAACTACTCAAGAAAAAAGGCGTTATTCAATATAGCAAATTTACGTATGTCATCAACAAAAACAAGCTAGAACGCTTTGTTGGTGAAGATACTTTTAAAGATTTATCTCTCAAATAGTAATTATTTATTTGTCGCTGCAGTATCTTCAACGATCTTAATCAACTCTTTTGGCGAAGCCCAGGCCTTTAATACATAGCGGTCCGCCCCAAGATTATAGGCTTCATCAATCTCTTGCTGGAGATCATAATTGCTAAAGATAATAATTTTGACATGCTTGTGATTGGAAGCTGGATTGTAGGCACGCAAGAATCCGATGCCATCTAGCGTAGGCATACGTAGGTCGAGAAAAATAATATCTGGTTCTTGCTCATTAACAAGCACTAAGGCTTCTTCACCATCATAGGCAGTACGTACAGGATAGCCTGCAGTTCGTAGAATCGTTTCGTACGCTTGGTTTAGCGCCGGGTCATCTTCGATAATCAGAATGTTGGGAATATTTTTTGCCATAATTGCCTCTTACTATATCTT
>CAMLED010000045.1 GCA_946479115.1 uncultured Candidatus Saccharibacteria bacterium
ACTTGAACCTCCACGTCCCGAGGGACACTAGCACCTGAAGCTAGCGCGTCTACCAATTCCGCCACATCTGCATAGTAAGTTGCGATTTGTCAGTCAGCTCTTAAAACTAAGTTCATTCTGACACGCGCGTCTACTCATAATTTGCGCTCCGCACAGCCGTCACGATGGATAGCTTTAGTTATAGTAGCTATTTACGATTAGCTTTTCAAGTCTAGCTGTAGATCGTATTGTCGGCAAAGGCAGCGGTGTCATATGTTGGACGCAGCTGAGAAACCAAATGGCGCAGCTCTGTTGTTTGCTTAACACCTGGATTCAAAATACCGTTTGGATCAAAAATCTCTTTTACGCTTGCGAATAGCTGCAAGACATCATCATCAAGATGCTTATAGGCAAATGGTGCTTTTACACGACCCTCGCCAGCATCACCGATTAAGTGACCGCCGCAGCGTTCGATGAGTTCTGCGTATTCATCTAGTAACTTAAAGATCTTCTGTTTGTCGCCAACTTTATGTAGTTGCAGCGCTGGACGAGCGTAAACTGTGCCGTCGAGCACACGCATATGGAACGGTAGCTCGACATGATGCTTTTCAGCCAAAGCTGCCATACCCGCCTCAAACACTCCAAAACGCTCGTTAGGAACGTATGCTCCGTCAAAGATTGGTGGCGCCGAAACGTCCTTACCGATTGGTGACAGTAAGTACGAAGTTACCTCACGTGCAGCGAATAACTGATCAGCATCCTGACCGTCAACTGTCGTCACTTGGGCATCAACACCTGCAAGTAGTTTATTAACCTTCTTCATGCGGTGTAGCCGCGCGCGCTCATTAAAATCATCAAAGCCTATCAAAATGCCAGCATCAAACGTATTTGAGGCTGCATCGTAAAAACTATAGCGTTTGCCTTGCTTTTCCGCCTGAGTAAACAGTGCGCCGTCAAAATATTCCAATACAGCCGGCGATAGCTCAATGAGTGCATCTAGTGCATCCCGTGCTGCATCTTTGCTCGCAAAGGTAATAAAAGCTGCGGTCTGCTGTGCACTGACAAACTGTGCTTTTAGAATCATTTCTGAAACAATACCAAGAGTTCCTTGGCTACCGACAATAAGTGGCGTTAGATCAAACGAACCATCTTTTTGCTTAACCTGGGCGATTGAGGCATAGCCAACGTTATCACGTGCGTCATCGGCTAGTTTATCTGCAATAAGCTGCTTGTTGTCCTCGATAAGATTATCAAGGCTGCGATAGATTTCACCCTCAAGTGTCTGTAGGCCTTTTTTCTTGTTAAGATCGCGCTTGCTGAGACGTTCTGTTTGCAGTACGTCGCCATTGGCTAACACCAGTTCAACTTGATACACCCACTGGCTCATATCGCCATACCGACCAGATAGCGGTCCGCTAGCGTTATTAAGGACAGCACCGCCAATCGTACTATAGGCGCTTGAAACAGGGAGAGATGGAATAGCCATACCCTGCAGCAGTAATGCATCGTTCACCGCCTTGGCATTCGCACCTGGCTGCAGGCGAATAAGTTTTTGCTTGCTATCAAATTCGAAAATCTGATTCATGTGCGCAGGCAAAACAAGTGAAATGCCTTCACCAATAGCCGCCCCAGTTTGATCAGTACCGCTACCACGAGCTGTCAGCGGCAACACATGGCCCTTTTCGGCTAGCTGGTTTGTAAAGCGTGCTACCTTGCGAATATCATTTGTTACCCGAGGATACACTGCCATTTCAGGAGTAATCTGTAGCACACTCGCATCAGTAGCAAGCGCTTTCAGCACCGCAGGGTTCGCTGATACCTCACCTAAAATGTGTTCTTGTAGATATGCTGCAACCTTACTCATGCTAGTTAACCTCTCTCATTTGTAACTATCATAGCACAAGCGACATAGTTTCTGTTATCTAACTTATACATTCTCTATTGACAGTTACTATTAATGAGGTCAATATATAACAAATGGACAAATTTCCTACTCTTCCCGAGCATTACATCAAACGAATTGTCGGTGATATGCTTCCTGATGACATTTATTATTTAAAAAGTGAAACTTTGTGCGTTGATCGTCAAACACTACAGCCATATTTTAATAAATATACTCCGATAACACCGTATGACGCCGAGCCACAACGTCTTGTGGGCCGATACGGTCTGATGCGCGTCTTCAGTGAAGACCCTTCCAATTCTGTTGATGGGTATGTTATCGATATGCGTTTTATAGATCATTATGAAGTAGAACAAGATGATGTCACCCCGCCCGCCGACGCAAGTCTTGCCGTTATTGAAGAGCTAGAAAGTGAACGAAAGGACTTGCTTTCACCGTTAGCCATTCTGGTAAACGACGAAAACATGTCAAAAGAGATCTTCCTTGGCCCAGAATCACTCTATCCTTATCTATTACACTTATGCGAGCGTTCTGATGAAATACACGAAAGAATTGCTCTACGTTCGTCAAAAAGAGATAAACTATCTCCTAAGGCAAGAGATCATAAAAGGATCACTCAAAACAACACGTCAAAACCTCAGTAAATCACATTTAACTCTAGTCACAACAAAGATTAAATGGTAAGATATTTAAGTTACCAACACACAAGTATGCGCGAGTGGTGGAATTGGTAGACACGCTAGCCTTAGGAGCTAGTGCCTTCGGGCGTGAAGGTTCAAGTCCTTTCTCGCGTACCAAATAAAATAGCAGGTCGGCTGGCCTGCTATTTTATTTGGTTATAGTAATTTGAAATAAACCGAGCCCTGACGCAATGTCAGGGCTCGGAGCTTGAAGAATTATTAGATGAAGTATGCAAGTGCCATCTGAACCACATCATCTGCCGTGAAGCCATCAAATCCCCTTGCGTCCTGGACGCAATAAGGATGGATGTCAAGCACAGTGACCCCAAGACAAAAGCGCGGGCCCTCTACGTAGATTTTGCCGTCTTCGCCCACATACGCACTACGTTCACATATCACATTACCGACCGTAAAAGAGTCTCGTGGAATTTTTCCTAACGGAATCAGGCGAATACGCCGATACATCGGCAAATCATCGCGATACTCAGGGTCTGATGCAAACGCCGCGATCTGCGGCAACATATCATCCAAAAGCTTGCGAGTATACTCGTTTCCTTGCATCTGCTGTCGCGCGAATGCCTCGCTTTCGGCAAACTCTTGCACACCAGCAAGGATACGTGAAGCAACGTTCATGATACTTATCTCCTTATCAAGCTCCGATTCCGCGAAGCTATTGAGTTAGAATTAGCTGATCGAGAAATTATATATTACTATACACTTTTTTCAATATTTTGCAACTATATGTAGCTACGCTGATCTCTTATGATTGCGCTCTCACGATTACCATGCTATAGTTAATACATAACAAGTCCTACGTTATGACTGCACCCTGGGAGAAATTCCGGGGCTGCTTTTTATATAAGCATAATTGCTTATTATAATAATTTGTTGTATAATATATATAATGAATACTAGTCCCGATAGTTTACAGACCACATCACGTAAATTTTTTGGTTATGCGGTTGGACACGACCCGACTGAGCTATACGACGCAATAGAACGTCCGAGGCCCGATCTATTAGCGAGTAGCGTTTCTGATTATCTTATTGAGCAAGATCAATTGAAGACCGAGCCAATTCTAAACAAACACACCACCCTTGCGATTCGACCATTATTTTATGCAGCCATAAACGACGTACGGACAATCTTAACGAATCAGATCTACGAACATCACCTAGATGTCGAAAGTTTACCTATCGTTGCCAGAGATGAGCGAACCATACGAACCATCGCCATTATCGCCATGAACCGGGACGGGATAATGCGACATATGATTAGTCCGTCAGCACGAGGTATGTATTACGACCTAAGTCAGGACGAAAGTCATCTGGTACCAACTGAAAAATTACAGCCGATGCCGTCAGGTGGCTGCCCATTTGCCGCCAACGCCGAACGCATACCAACAGCTGCTCCTATATTTAAACGAACTATAGGGTTTGCTGCTGATTTAACTGCGCTTGCTTTCAAAAACACTTACCTGCAAAAATAAAAAAAGACGCTTAAACGTCTTCACGGCGGTAGAAAGTGAGGTATGCATTTCCATAACTACGATTGTCCACCACAACAACTCCGGTTTTGGTCGGTACCTCACCCCTACCTGGGTGTGATAATATCATAAGTCCACCTGGTTTTAATAGGTCAAATACTTTTTCAACTGTGGAAAACTGCACATCATGGTATGGCGGGTCGGCAAAAATAATATCAAATAACTGAGGATTTTTTGTTCCTAACCAGTTAGAAACAGTAGTACGAATAATCGTCGCTTTATCCTCAACGCCAATGGTCGCAATATTGCGTGTTAAATACCGCTGTGCAGTGCGATCACGGTCCACAAAAGTCACAGATTTCGCTCCGCGGCTTAATGCCTCCAGCCCCACCGCGCCCGTTCCGGCGAATACATCTAATACTTCCGCATCTTTAATCTCACTAGCTAGGCTATTGAACAATGCATTACGAATACGCTCACTCATAGGGTGCGTACGGCGATTTTTTGGCGCTTCAATCTGTCGGCCACCATATAGGCCGCCAATTAAACGGATATTCATTTACTTTTTCTCCGCCAATACAATTGCTTGATACCAAGCTAGCGTCACGGCACGAATAATTTCAGGTATTAACACCTTTTTCGTTTGAGTAGCTAAATGTCGAGTCCAGCCCAGACGACTAAACTCATCATACATTTTGAGCCCGGCCACATGCTGAAGGATCTCTGCAAATACTGCTTCGAAACCATGTTCGCGAACAGCCGTAAACATTTTTTCAGCTGGTGCACTTTCTTCAAACTTCACTCCGGCAATTGTACTGGCAACGCCGAGTTCAAATCCTAGATGAGTTGTCATAACACCCTTGGCACCCCAATACTCCCAGTTGTTTTTGATCTGATGACGGCGGTTCTTACCAGGCAAAACGAGTTTATCTTTGGTTGTAATGCGTGTTTCGATACTTTGACCGCCACGTAGCTCCTCGAGTTTTGCTTCAAGCGGATAGTGATGCGCCGGTGTCAGGCCATCAGTAATAGCATGCGCCATCCATGCAGCCTCAAATGATACACGAACCGTATTCTGCTCACGTAGTGCTATGGCCATATTATAGATATGGTCATTGATCATCTCGATAAGTGACCGGTCATCAGTATTTGCGGGATCGATGTAATGCCACGGCTCATCCTTTGCAGGACTTTTACGCTTGATGCCGTCTGGGCCATTCAAACCTTCGAAATGTAAGACTTCACGCGTAGTAGGAAAAAGTAATGATTTCGGCACATGTTTTTTAATATGACGGTGAGCAACACGATCAATTTTTTGGTGCACGCCCATGACGAGACCTGATTTTGTGCGAAACGTTGTTCCAGAATACATATTTTTTGCGGCTTCGCCTTATAAGACAAACCTACGGTTTTTCTTATCGCGCGGTGCGAGTGAGTGAATCACTCGGGACCGGCTGTGCTTTTCCCTGTTAATTTAATGTTGTTAGCCGCTGATATTGTTCAACTTGTGCGGCCAGTTGCTTATATTGTATCAGATCCTGCTTGGCGAGGACGAATTGCTTGGCCTGCTTCTGAGCTCGGGCAATTAATTTTGTATCTGATAACGTGGCGATTTGTAGATTTAACGCACCATGCTGCGAACGACCGTAGATCTCGCCTGGACCGCGTAGTTTTAAGTCGACTTCAGCAAGATAAAAGCCGTCTTGTGATTTTTCAATTTCTTTTAGTCGCTGCGTTGGCTTTTTACTGTCACTCATTACAAGGAAACAATAGCTTTGATGTGATGATCGCCCAACACGACCACGGAGCTGATGCAGTTGGCTGAGGCCGAAACGATCAGCGTTTTCGATAATCATCACCGTCGCGTTAGGCACGTCTACACCTACCTCGACAACTGTCGTACTTACTAAAATATCAAGTTCACCATTTGAGAATAACGTCATAACGGCATCTTTTTCGTCTGGTTTCATCTTTCCATGTATTAGTCCGATACGACGGTGCTTGAAAATTGAGTTCTGCAATTTTACGTACTCAGCTTGAACACTCTTCAACTCATTGTCAGGATTATCATCAATCAGACTGCAAATCACGTAACCCTGCCGGCCTTTGGTAATTTCAGCATCTACTTTTTCATATAGCTGTGACTGGCTATTTGGCGACCATAGCTTGGTTTCAATTGGTTTACGACCTTTTGGTAGCTCATTGAGAATACTTACATCTAGCTCACCATAAACGGTCAGCGCCAAACTACGTGGAATCGGTGTTGCAGTCATTGCAAGGAGGTGTGGCATATGTTCAGACTTGGTGAGGAGTTCTTGCCGCTGCTTTACCCCAAAACGATGTTGCTCATCAATAACCACAAAGCCCAATTTATGAAATTTGACAGCTTCTTGAATCAAAGCATGTGTCCCGACAACAACATCAACGCCACCAGTAGCAATTTGCTCGTAGAGCATTTTACGAGCCGCTCCCTTGACGCTTCCAGTCAGCAACCCGACGGTGACACCAAATGGCTCTAATAATCGACTAAGCGTCTCGGCGTGCTGCGAGGCAAGGATTTCGGTTGGTGCCATCAATGCCGTCTGAAAGCCTGATGCGGCCGCTTGACGCGCTGCTAGGCCCGCCACAACTGTCTTGCCCGATCCAACATCACCCTGCAAGAGCCGGTTCATTGGAGTTTGCTTTTCGAAGTCTTGAATTACTTCCCACGCTGCTCGGCGCTGCGCACCAGTTAATTCAAATGGCAATTGTTTTACAAAGTCCGCCACTACGGCCTGGTCAAACGGTATATGCCAACCAACTAACTTGGCGTTCTCGTCACGATTCAACTGACTAGCAAGTAACAATTGGAACAGTTCTTCAAAAGCAAGTCGTTCGCGCGCCATCGCGACATCTTCGGCCGATTTAGGAAAATGCATACCCAGCACTGCATCGGATCGTGATAATAACTTTTCACTAGTAACAATGCTTGGTGGCAGCGTTTCGGGGAGCATTGTCATCAATGGCCGCAGCTCAGCGAGGATTTTGCGTACCAACTGGCTTTTCAAACCTTTGATTGATCGATACACAGGCAAAAAACGATCTGTTTGAACTGGCATGTCGGTTACTTTTTCAGCACTTG
>CAMLED010000046.1 GCA_946479115.1 uncultured Candidatus Saccharibacteria bacterium
ACGAATACCCACTCGTTAAAGTCCACATCTCATCAGCTTCTCACCCGTTCTTTACTGGTGAAGAGCGTATCATCGACACCGAAGGTCGTGTCGACCGCTTTAAGGCTAAATTTGCCGCTGCTGAAGCACGCAAAGAAGCGCTTACAAGCAAAGCTAAAAAAGCTGCTGCGCAAAAAGCTGCAAAAGCAGACAAATAGCGCCGCTACAAAAAAGAGACTGCCCTTTAGCGGTCTCTTTTTTGTTATACTAAAGACAACAACCTAATACGAGGAACTCTATGGAATCACCGCAAACCGATCAACCCGCTTTCGCACCAGCACAGACTGCTGCTCCTGCTGACACGATCGTTAAAAGTAATCGTAAGCGTACCGTTCTTGCTTTATGGCTCATGATCGGTCCGACCGCCCTAATCATCGTTTCAATCATATTGTACGCCGTAGCAAATTTCATAACGAGCCAAGTAGCTCCCGAGAGCGGTGAACTATTTGCCGAACCAACAGTTGGCAGTGCTATCGTAAATATTATTCTATTTATCGTCGGTGCCGTCGCTGTTATTACCTGGCTACCCGGATTGATCACTGGTATCGTTCTCCTCGCAACTAAAAAGAAATAAACTATATTATGCCAAAGATTAGCCTCAATATTAACGAACTTACCGCCGAAAAAGCCGCCCTGGCTGACTTTTTGGCATCTCCGGATGCGTACGCAGATCCTGATTTTAGCACCAAGAACAAACGCTTCACCGAACTTGAGGCCATTATTGAAAAAGCTACCTTACGTCAAACGCTTGAAGGCCAATTAGTTGAGGCTAAAGAACTTTCCTCAGGCGGTGACGAGCTTGCCGAACTTGCCAAGATGGAAGCAAACGAAACAGAAACTCGTCTAGCCGATCTAGAAGATGAACTATTTATTATGTTGGCGCCAAAAGACCCTAACGACGAAAAGAATGTCATTATCGAAATTCGTGCCGGTGCTGGTGGTGACGAAGCCAGTCTATTCGCTGCCGAACTCTACCGCATGTATCTGCGTTACTGTGAAACACATAACCTCAAGACCGAGCAACTATCTGAAAGTGCTAATGACACTGGCGGGTATAAAGAAGTCGTCTTTAGCGTCAGCGGTGATGCGCCGTATGCTAAATTGAAGTTTGAGTCCGGTGTTCACCGTGTGCAACGTGTTCCAGCAACCGAATCTCAGGGTCGCATCCATACCAGCACCGTTACGGTTGCCGTTCTACCGGAAGCTCAGGAAACAGACATTGAAATTAATGCGAACGAACTAAAGATCGACGTCTACCGCGCTGGTGGCCATGGTGGTCAATCGGTTAACACGACCGACAGTGCCGTACGTATCACTCACCTGCCGACCGGACTTGTTGTCACCAACCAGGACGAAAAATCACAGATCAAGAACAAGGAAAAAGCCATGAGCGTTCTGCGTTCACGCTTACTTCAGGCCAAAATTGATGAAGAGCAAACCAAGCTCGCTGCTGAACGTCGTAGCCTCATTGGCAGTGGTGATCGTAGTGAAAAAATCCGTACGTACAACTTCCCTCAGGACCGTATTACCGATCACCGTATCGGTTATTCTCGCAGTAGCATTCCATCGGCCATGAACGGATCAATTGATGACTTAATCGAGCATTTACAAGCATATGAACGCGAACTTGCCGCCAAAAATGCCAGTAATTAAAGACTGGCTTAAAACAGCCGTGGCTGAATTAGTGGCGGCCGAGATTCCTTCAGCAAAACTTGATGCCGAGATTATATTGGCGCACACCCTACGTCGCAGTCGCACCTATTTGCACGCTCATGACGACGAAGAGCTCTCGATGCGCGACCAAGAAATCGCTGATGCTCGCTTGCGACTTCGCCTCGACCGTACCCCGATTGCCTACATTGTTGGCCACAAAGAATTCTATGGCCGGTTATTTCAAGTAACACCCGCAACTCTCATTCCACGGCCTGAATCCGAAGTTATTATTACGCTCCTCAAAGAATATGCGGCCCAAACAAAACTTGACCTGCACAAAACTACCGAACGACTGGTCGATATCGGCACGGGATCAGGTTGCCTGGGTATTACAGCAAAACGCGAGTTGCCAGAGCTTGATGTTACATTGATCGATGTCAGTCGACATGCCCTGACAGTTGCCGAAACGAACGCCAAGCGTTTAGAGGCAGAGGTAACAATACTTCGTAGCAATCTACTAGCTGAGTACCCTTTTATTGCTGACTATATCCTCGCTAATTTACCGTACGTTGATGAATCATGGCAACGATCGCCCGAAACGAATCATGAGCCAGCACTCGCATTATTTGCCGATGACGATGGACTTGCGCTTATCAATAGACTGATTGATCAAGCACCCGCCTATCTGCAGTCCGGTGGCTTGCTCTTTCTTGAAGCTGACCCACGCCAACATGCTGCCATAACTAAGACCGCAAAAAAACGCGGCTTCACACATCAGGAAAGCCGCGATTTTATTGTCGTCTTACGTAAAGACTAATTTTTAAACGGTACCAACGTCACGTTAGAAGTTACTGTTTCATTCCCACGCAGAATTGTTAATTTGACCGTATCGCCAGGGGCATATTCTGCCACCAAACTTGCGACGCTTCCACGATCACCAACTTCGATATCACCAACCTTAGTGATAATATCTTTGTCCTTAAGTCCTGCCTTTGCTGCCGGGCTGTTTGCGGCTACAGCGGTCTTATCTGTGCCGTTATAAATGTACGCGCCCTTTTTCGTTGGCAATTTGTAGTGCTCGGCAACATCAGCTGTAATCGGGACATAGTTCACACCCAAATACGCCCGCTGCACACCCTTGCCAGCTAGAACACCCTTGAGCAGTCCCTTGGTTGCACCAACAGGAATCGAAAAGCCAATCCCCTGGGCATCAGCAGCAATGGCTGTGTTAAGTCCAATTACCTGCCCATGAAGATTCAGCAATGGACCACCAGAATTACCTGGGTTAATCGCAGCGTCTGTCTGAATTAAATCTGTTAGCGTTTCTACTTGTTCACCCGCCTGAGCCGCCACTGGACGACCCGTCCCTGAAATAATACCGCTCGTTACAGTGTTTTGATATTGGCCGAGTGAATTGCCGATTGCAATCACCTTTTGCCCAACGCGAACAGAGGTCGAATCGCCAAGTTCAGCAGCTGGGAGGTCACGCACGTTTGGAATACGCAAAAAAGCAACGTCGTTAAGGGGATCCGATCCAAGTACCTGAACATCTTCGTAGGTAGTCCCGTCAGATAAAATCACGCCAACCGTACTTGCGCCATTAATCACATGTTTATTCGTCATAATATAACCGTCTTTACCAACGATAATGCCTGTTCCGGCGCCTTCTTCGGTTGAGCTGCCATAGTAAAAATCGTTCGTTTTAGATTGCGTTACGATCGAGACGACACTCGGCGAAACTTTCGACACGACGCTTGCAAGATTCTCCTCTTCGGGTGTTACTAGCGCATTACCGTCTGTTTTAGCAGTTAATCGTGACGCGAGATCTGAACCGTTATTCTGCCCCAAGGTTGATAGACGTGCGCCAGCATAGCCAGCACCAAGTGCCAATACGAGTACACCCGCAATGACTGCAATTCGCATCCATAATTTTGATGGATGTGATCGTTTCCTAGCCGGTGGATGATATGGCTGTTGTGGTGCCGGTGGCTGATCGCCTGTCACCACAGGAGGTAAAGTATGATTGGTTGGTGAATTTTGTGATTGATTCATGTACGTCATCCTTCTACGTTAGTTTGTCTGCCTGATAAATTCCTGAAACTATATAACCCCGTTAGTAATCGTATTAAAGAACACGATCAATAAGAGGATAACACTAACCGACAGTAGGGCCGGCATAATAATATCACTTGAGCGAACTGTACCATGCTTCTCGTAACTAGCATACGCTCGTTCAGATACAAAGCTAATACCTAATGCGATCAAAGCGCTTTGTGTTAACTGGATATCACCGACACCAGGTAATGCATATGCAAACGTCCAGTGATACGTTAACCAACCTAGTTCAGCAAATAGCAGTCCCCAGACAAGGCTATAAAACGAAGTGTGTGGCTCATCATAGCTACTCAGCACATGTCGAGCAGCACTAAAGCCAATCAGCCACATCGCTGCCACAACCAATGTTGCAATCCAGTCGTATGACACAAGCATCAAAGCACTGACGCCTAAAAAGACAGCCGCTCCGGCCTGTACTGCCATGAATGAGCGCTTTGATTTCGGCTTGATATACAAAAGCCAGACAATATAAAGCACCGTCAGTAACAGCTGTGTTGCAATCGCACCGGCAGCCGAGTAAAGCAAAATAACAATACTTAGACTGACAATCAAGTCAACAAGGTTAGTCTGAATATTAGCAAACCAGTACCGTGGTCGTACCGCCAGAATGCGCCATTTGCCAAGTAGTACGAGAACAAACGCTAAGACTGGTGAATTAATAGCCAACACGACGATCAACAACGTCACCGCAAAAGCGATATTTAACCCGATATAGATCAGCTCACTGACGAGTGAACGACGTTTAGATGATTTTAGAAACTCCATGATCTCCCCTATTATAGCACTTCTGCTACTGCGCTGAACGATCTTTGCCAAAGACAATCACAAAGTTCGTATCAGCGCCGACGGCAATTGGTGGCGTCGTCGTCTTAACTTCAACACCAAAGGCTGATTTCAGTTTCGCCTTGGTTCCTGTCATACCGGTGCCAACTTGGTAGATTTCAATGTCAGCATAATCAGCTTCAGGTGCATTATCAACGCCACTGACGATAAATCCAGCTTCAGTTAACTTATCAGCCTCGGTCTGCGCAACACCGGTTACTCCTGATCCATTTAATACGACAATCTTTGCACCCTCTTGTGTGACAGGATCGGTGCTTAGTTTTTGCTTCAAGAACGTACGAATACCTGTGTAATTAAAGATGCCTGCAGATGGCATAACCACACTTGCTCCGTTGTATGGACCGCTCGTAACAACAGCCTCTTCACCGTCAAACAAGCTGATGGTCTTGATGTTTTCGACAGGAATATCAGTTCCCAGTTGCATCAAGGTACGAATTTCCGTGGTCTCAAACGTCGTACGCAGGTTATCACCTAGACTATCGATTAGTCCTGTAACCTTACCAAGATCGGTCAAGGTGCCGGTACTAACTGCTTTTTGCTTCAGGGCAATAATAATCTTTTGCTGATTCTTTTCGCGGTCAAAGTTGGAATTACCAAGACCATAGGTTGGTGCAATATCACCACGAGCCATCGCAAGATACAAGGCATGCTCGCCATCAAGATGATGAACACCATTATCATACTTTACCAAGAAACAATTGTAGTTACAGCGCCAGTCAAAGTTGCGGTCAAAGACCCCAGGATCGCCATTACTTCCCTGAATATCAACATCGACACCGCCAACAGCATTCACTGCATCTTTGATAACCGTATTATTAACGTGTACGCCGTACTGAATGTCCATGCCAAAGATCTTGCCAATAAATTCACGTGTCTTGGTGATGCGCTCCTGTTCAGCTTCGTCAGTGGTGTAGTCTTCATTTACACAGTTAAAGTACTCGTTAATCTTACCTTGGTACCCACTGTTACATGCCATGCCATATTGCACATATAGATCACGCGGAATGCTAAACATAGAGGCATTTTTATTCTTTTGATCAATACTAATGATCATCATTGAGTCGGTTAGGAATGCCCCGCCGTGACCAGGGTCATCTTCCGATGTTCCTAGTACTAAAATATTGCTGCGGCCATTAGCATCTGTCTTTAGCGGCTGACTTTGAACCAAACCAAGGATATTTCCCTTAAAGATATTGCCACTTGCCTGCAACGTTTTGTAGGCCAACCAGCCACCCACCACTACAACCAACACAATAATCGCAATAATTACCCATTTAGTAACACGACGTTTTTTAAGTTTAGTATCGGTACGGCGTTTTTTACCGAATGGCCAGCGGCGCTTTTTAACAACTTCCGGCGCTGTTGCTGGAATACTATTAAGTGACTCGCTAATGTCGCGTCGGGTCAGGCCCATTTCACTTTGCTGCAAACCAGTTGCAGACGCACTAGCGTTTGAAGGCCGTTCTAATCCCCGCGGAATTGGTGCAGGTTCAGAGCGACGACCAGGGTCAGGTCGGTTGGTATGCCGATCGCCCAAACGGCTATCGGTTCGGCGTGGAATAAATCCGTCGATTGAAGGTCTTTGCGGTTTCATAAATCTGTATCTACTATAAACGATTGCGTCTTATTTTTGAACTCAAAAAAACATAAACGCGTTTGCTTTTATCTGACCTCTAAAGCGTGTATAGTAAGGTTAATGGAAGCTTCATTTATGCAACGGCACCCCTTCATTAAAGACACTCTTGGCATCTTCGTCTTTCTTGGCTGTGTCCTTATCGGTACCGTTATTATCAACGCCTTTATTTTCCGCAGCTTTAATGTTGTTGGTCCCAGCATGGAAACGACCATGTATACCGGAGATCGTTTAATTGTTAACCGCCTTCCCGTTACGTGGGCGCAGTTACAAAATAAACCATATGTTCCTGAACGTGGACAAGTTATCGTCTTTAAAAACCCACACTACAGTATTGGTACCGGTGACGAGTATATCGTCAAACGTGTCATTGCGTTCCCTGGCGAACGTGTCACTGTCAAAGACGGTGTGATGATGGTCTATAACACCGAACATCCTGATGGTTTCCGTCCTGATGATAATAACCATGGCGAACCTGGCTCACCAACCAGTGGTGATGTCGATACTATGGTAACTGACGGCACGTTATTTGTAGCCGGCGACCACCGTCAAGGTGAGTTTTCACTCGACTCACGTAGTGGTCTTGGGCTCATTCCTTATTACGACATCGTCGG
>CAMLED010000047.1 GCA_946479115.1 uncultured Candidatus Saccharibacteria bacterium
GCATAGCCCTGCACGGTGTTAACAAGGTTTGGAATCAAGTCAAAACGACGCTTTAACTGAACAGTAATATCACTCCATGCTTCATCGACACGGTTCTTTAGTGTTACTAGGCCGTTATATGTTGCCCACAAAAAAATACCAAGTACAACAACGATTCCTAGTACAATCCACAATGCCGTCATTTCTTATAATCCCCTTATAATATCTCTTAATTTGTAGTCCTATTATAGCATTTTTAACGAAAAAACTCGACCGGTTAGGATCGAGTTTTTATCAATTCTGGTGCGCAGAGCGGGACTTGAACCCGCACGACCTATTGGTCAAGAGATTTTAAGTCTCTCGTGTCTACCAATTCCACCATCCGCGCATAGTAATGTATTCGTAAGCTTTGATATATTCGTAGCTTTTCTGCGTTTTGACCGACACGGTGTCTACTCGTGATTTACGTTTCACGCAGCCACCATCTGGCCGATTATCAATATGGAGGCACGTACGGGAGTCGCACCCGTCTACGCGGTTTTGCAGACCGCTGCGTAACTGCTCCGCCAACGCGCCATCTGTTTAGATATTATAGCAGAGATAGTTTAAGAGGAAGAGAGAAAATAAAATAACGACCAGAAAGGTCGTTGCTTTATATGGTGCGCGAAAGAGGACTTGAACCTCCACGTCCCGAAGGACACCAGCCCCTCAAGCTGACGCGTCTACCAATTCCGCCATTCGCGCATAAGGGTGTTCTTAACCTCGACAATTATAACGAAGTTACGGGGTTTTGTAAACTGACTCGGTTGCAACGCTCCAGTATAGAACGTTACTGTAACGGTCTTGCGGTGAAACAAGCGTCGCATCAACACTCACAGATTTCACTTGACGATTTACCACATATTCGGCAACTGATTGATACAATCCAATTGCAGGAGCATCATCTAGCCACTGCGCGGCAAATGTTTTGTATTTAACATTACGAAGATCGGCCGTAATGCCAGATCGTGCACTCGATAGTGCTGCATCCGTTGTGGCATTTTTGTAGTTTGAAAAATTAAATCCACCAGGTACTGCCTGCGAAGAGTGCCAGTAGGCATACACGTCTGGATCGGCACCAATTGAAAGTTCATATAGCAGTACATCATACGCACGCTGTTGTAGTACATTCTGCACAAAGTTACTTGATGGATCGTTTGTATTTACGATATTCGTTTCAACCAAAACTCCCAGCTGACGCCATTGGCCAACAAGCATCTCCAGCGCCTTTTCATACGTAGCATTTTTCGTTGTTGCAATCGTCAATGATAATGGCTGACCATCAGCATTTTTTCGCACATCACCAGACAATTTCCAACCTGCTGAATCTAATAACTCACCTGCTGCTTTAGTGTCTGGGCTTGGAGCACGTGGGATACCCTCACCACTTAACTGACCAGCAGTAAACGGCAATTCAAGCGCAGGATAAGATAACAGCTGATCTTTTGTTTTATCTTTCGGATGATCAACTGATGGAATTGGTTGATCTAAGCTTTTGCGGATAGCCTGCGTATTTGTAGCGAGTTGCAATGCCTTACGGACCGCTTTGTCTTTTAAGATTGGCGAGTCATTATTAAGCAGCGCATACACACCGCTATTGACTGGGCGTGACACGACCGTGTAATTCTTGGTATCGATCTGGGCAACATGCATTGGCGACAAATCCGCTGCTGCATTCACCTGTCCACTGCGTAGCGCGCGAACAATTGATTCCGGTGTATCATAGGCATGCACCTCAAAACGATTAATTCGTGGAGTGCCCTTATAATAATTGCTAAACGCTGTCATGTGAACGGCACGATGCTTTTTAGTAAGATCAACATTTTGTAATAATTTATAACTAAATGGACCACTTCCGACCGGATTACGACTAAAGGTATTCTCACGAATTGTCGCAGGATCAACATTTCCTAAGATGTGCACCGGTAAAATAGCGAATGTTAACGCATGCGAAAATGCAGCGTATGATGCCGGCAGTTCAAACTGCACCGTCTGATCATCGACAGCTTTTACCTTTACATCTTGCCAGCTTGCACGTAACGGCGAACGCGTAGCAGGATCTTTGATAAGGTTCAATGTAAACGCAACATCATTTGCCGTCACGTGCTCATCTTCACTATCATGCCAGATAGCATCTGTACGTAATTTCACCGTGTAGATTGTGCCAGTGCTATCAACCTGGATAGACTTGGCTAGATCGCCGCGTAAATGACCCGTTTCATCATAATCGTACAATGACGAGAACATCAGATGACTTGCAGCGACTTCAGCGTTAGAAGCAGCATACAAAGGGTTGAGTGTTTCAATTGGGCCAAGCGATGCTTCGGCATATGTACCGCCGCTCGCTGGAGCGTTTGTCTTATAACTACCTTGAAACCACATTAGCTGCGCACCGACCACCAGAATCATGGCTCCAACTAACATCAGCCAGACAATAATATGACGACGAACATCACGCATATTATCAAGACGACCAACAATAAATTTATGCGCGTGACGCATTGTTGCGCCTTCGGCTTTTCGGACACGTTTTCGCAATTTCTTACGATCAAACTTCAGTTTTTGAAACTGTTGCCAATTACGCTTTTCGTTGTCCATATCTATACCCCTTACGCGCTAAACGTTGGTAAAAGAAGACTAACCAGAATAGACAGAACAAAAATAACTGCAAGAATAATTGATACCTCAAAAAGGTTCTTATCAAGTCCACGACGTGTGGTGTATAGTTCGCCAGAACTACCAAAACCAGCGCCTAGACTAGCGCCACGCTGTTGTAGCAAAATCGCTAAAATCATCAATGCAGCTGATCCGATCGTTACAATCTGCAAAATAGTATCAATATTCATTATTCTCTCCCCTGTTGGCGCGCGTATCGCAATTCTAATACACTACTAACTATATAGTTTATCAGACTAAGGACAATTCCTGTAATGATCGAGTAGCCAAACGTCATATGGAGACCTGGTGCAAGCATGAGTGAAATATAGACCATCAATCCGTTCACGACAATCGTGAACAAACCTAGTGTTAACAAAATAGCCGGTAACGAAAGGATAATTGCAATCGGACGCAGGACAGCATTAATCACTGAAAAGATCAGACCAGCACCTAGGAATGCCCATGTACTCGCAGTCAGTTCGGCATCGCTATAGCCTGTTCCAAATACACGCACGGCCACCCATAGGCCAAATGAGTTTAATATCCATCGGAGGACAAACAGAAAGAATTGTTGTTTCATAAGCTATTCATCATTGTAGCGATTATTTAGAAATCTGTCGAGAGTCGCTGACTTAAATTTGTTCGTCCGGTAGCTGTCACTAAAATATCATCTTCGATACGGACCCCGATACCTTCTTCCGGTATATAAATCCCTGGCTCAACAGTCAGAACCATACCAGGTTGAAGATACTTCGGTGCACCTAAGCTATCATGCACATCCACACCCAACCCATGACTAATAGCATGCGGGAAATAGCGATGATAATTTTCTTTATCGTCACGATCTTTCATCAAATTCACACTCATCAAAGCCTCAGTCATTACTGCGTCAACCGTGCGTTGATATTCTTCAACAGACAGGTTCGGCTGGATAGCGCTAATAATTTCGTTTTGTGCACGTTGCACCGCTCCATGAACCTCTATTTGTCGTTTCGTTGGTTCACCATACGCATAGGTGCGGGTAATATCAGCTGCATATCCACCCACTTGTGCGCCAATATCCAGTAGGACTAGCTGACGTTTTTTCAGACGCTCGCTATTCGCCACATAGTGCAATGTACATGCATTGTGTCCGGCAGCGACAATCGGATCATAGGCATGACCTAGTGCGCCTTTTTTGCGGAAGTGATAACTGAAATCGGCATCAATTTCGTACTCATATTTGAAATCTTGCAACTGTTTGTATACCTGATTAAAACCATCGATTGTCAGATCGATTGCCTTTTGCATCGCGGTTAACTCAGCAGGCTGCTTAATTGCACGTAGTGTACTCAGTTCTGGTCGCACCGACCGCACTTCTTTAAAAATACGCGTCAGTTGTCGGCGTAGTTCAATCGGTGCTGGATTAAGTGAAAAGCTATAATACGCCGCTTGTGGATCATCACCAAGTGTATTAACAACCGTATGTAAACGAGCCAGTTCAGCAATCTTCTCATCAGCTTGACGTCGCGTCAGTATGGCATCGACACCACTTAGCTGTAGCGCCGCATCCTGTGACAAGCTACCATCAAAGACTTGGTGCACTTCATCAACCTCAGGCGCCACTAACCAACTTTTATGCCTAGTCGGATCCATAATAAGCTGCCAGTCCGGCGCATCAATTCCAGTCAGCCACCAAAAGTTCGACTCTTGCTCGAAGCGCCAGGCCATATCAGCCCGTCGTTGAGTCTGCGTGTATGCTGTCAACACAAGTGGCACTCCCGCTAGTGAATTAGCGAGCTGCGTACGATTGCTACTAAAAAAACCGCTATCCATGTGATCAAATCTCGATGTAATAATTCATGCCGTAATGTGTTCCCCATTTTTGACCGTCAGACGTAAACCCACTGACCGTGTTCACATCACACAATGCGTCGATCACCGCGTCGTTACGTGCGACACCCTCCAGTGCTCCAAATACATACGTCTTCTTGACTCCGCCTTTAGTACATGTCGCCTTCATGTACGCTCTTGCCGGGCTACCATTCCAAACTCCGCACGATCCACCGCTATCCCACTTACATCCTGTTGGGTCAATAAAGTCGCCATCTTTTAAAACCTTTGCATCCTGCAGGCATTCTACAAGTGATCGTGGATAGAGCGCTGCACCAAGTTCAGCTGGACCTGCCGTTAGCCAGCCATTACCATTACCATAGACGCCGCAGCCGCTGCCCGCTTCAACAAAATTATTCTTCCACGTACCATACGCTTCTAGGGCTGACGCTACCTGCTGCAAATCGCTCTTGCGCTGAACGTCACGTGCGTCTTCACGATAGCTACTGTATGAAACCAAAATAATGCTAGCAAGGACCGCTAATACAGCCACGACAACGGCTATTTCGATTACTGTAAAACCTTGCTGAAGACGTTTGAATGTTTGTGTCATTTTGATACTTTTCCTTACTTGACACTATAGCATAAGCATTAGCCGCGAGACAGGTATTTCATAAGCACAGCAGCCTTGGCGGCGCCAATAGCCGTTGCTATATCTTGTTCTGCAGATTGCTGTACTCCACGTAAGCTACCAAAGGTTTTAATAAGCTTCTTACGAGTCGCCGGTCCAATACCTGGAATATCTTCGAGACTACTAGCAGTTTGCTTTTGTCGTTTAAGTACCGTGTGATAACTAACCGCGAAACGATGTGACTCGTCACGAATGCGCTGAAATAGCTTAACGACATCTGTATAATTTGCCTGGATCGGTGCACCACCGCGTAAGTTACGCGAGTGCGACCCAGCATTTACCTGACCAGCATGCAGATTAACAATATAGTATTCACCAGAGTTCATCACCGACACGGCCGGCTGTGGATTTTGCTGCAGATCAACCAGTATATCCGTTTTGATGTTCGATCGTGTCGTGTGGATGATAATCTCTTCTTCACGTTTCGCAACACTTACTGTCGGAATTGTTAATTCCCTGGCCTCCAAGGCTTTGAGCGCCGCATCAAGCTGGCCCTTACCACCATCAATAAGTAGCAAATCTGGCACACCCCAGCTTTTCAAGTTTTTCTCGCTTGTACGACGATAAATCGTTTCGTACATATTCGCATAGTCATCGTTTTGCTGTTTGGTCATCTTAAATTTGCGATAATTCGATCGATCAGACACACCATTTGTGAACACGACCATACTAGCAACAACATTCGTGCCACTCATATGCGAGATATCGTACCCTTCGATGCGCGCTGGTGTTTTGACAAGCATCAATAGATCAGTCAGTTTACTCAGTGCTTTGTCTTTACTAATGTCCAAGAATTCTTTATCGCCGAACATGATTCTTCGCTGCAATTCCTTGAGATTCTGCAAACGATTACGAAGTTCAGCGGCATGTTCAAAATCATGCAAACCTGCTGCTGTTTTCATATCACGCTCTAGTTCTTTAACTAGCTGGACGCGGTTACCCTTTATGTAGCTAATTAACTTACGGAGCTCGCCGTGATATTCCTCACTCGTCATATTATGTGGCTCTAAGCCTAGGTGCGCATCCAAACTTACCCGTGCACCTGGTCGCGGCTCTTTTATGTAGTATGGAAAAGTCTTACGCAAATAACGGAGCGCTTTCTTCAAGGCAAAGGCATTGTAGTATGGGCCGAAGTAGTCGGCACCGTCATCTGCCGGGTTACGTGTAAAACAAAGATACGGCCATTCACTCTTCATATCGATGCGAATAAACGTTTGTGATTTATCGTCACGCAAGAGGATGTTATAGCGCGGCATATAGCGTTTGACCATTTCAGATTCTAGAAATAGCGCATCGATTTCACTTTCTGTTTCAATCCAGTCGGTATCTTCAATTTCCGCAACTAATGCCCGGGTTTTAACGTCCATGTCACGCGTTGACTGGAAATATTGCCGTACCCTATTCTTGAGTACCGCAGCTTTGCCAACATAAATAATCTCGCCCTTGGCGGATTTATGAAAATACACACCACTACTACGCGGCAATGTCTTTAATTTGGCTTCAAGCTTGGCATTCATCTACTGCTTATTATACCTGTTCTTTAGCGTTTTTCCGCTAGATTATTCAGACAATACAATTTGCTATGCAATTGTGCAAAAGTATTGTTAAATATGCGTAAAAATGATATAATC
>CAMLED010000048.1 GCA_946479115.1 uncultured Candidatus Saccharibacteria bacterium
TCAGTTGCATCATCGTACTATAAGTATACTATAAAAAATATAGTAATTAATCCTGGCTAAGGCTCAGTTTATCAGCTTCATTCTGAATATCGGCCGTAATTGACTCAAGATACGCTGCCAAATCCTCTTCACCAGGACGTTCGCCTAGAACAATATGTTCAGGTTCTGATTGCTCAGCAATAATCTCTTCACGGAGACCATCCCCTAGTGGGTCGACAGGTGTGAATGAAATTGATCCGATAAGGTGTTTAAAAAAGTGTGACATAAGTACCGTGTTTGTTTTATTTTGGTTATAAATCAATACTAACATAAACACTATAAAATGTCAACCAGTAACGCCTACCCTATTTACCGAATCGTGGCAAAAAACGAGGAAGCTTGGCGCCTCTTGGCAATATTTTTATTGCCTTTGACGGACGTGCTTGGCATTTCTTGATAAATTCACCATAGATTTCTGGAGCCGTATCATCAAGCTCGGCGTGCCACTGAATACCGTAGTGCCCCCTACCAATCATCGCCTCGACGCCACCGTCTTCGGCACGGGCAACTACCTTAAAGCCCGGGGCGAGCCTATCAACAGCTTGGTGATGGATGTGCGTACCGCTGGGCGAATCGCCGTTATGATAGCCGAGAAAGTCTGCGTCAAAAGTAACCGCATGGACAACAGGCTCCTTAATCGAACCGTGAAAGAGATCACTATGATAATCCTCTTTAATATCTTGGAAAAGAGATCCGCCGTAATGAACATTCAGCAGCTGCATACCATAGCAGATGCCCAGGATGGGTTTTTCGAATGAATCACACGCATCAATAAGGAGCTGCTCCCAATCAGTCCGCTCGCGAACTGCCTTTTTAGCCTCATTACGCGGCTCTTGGCCGTAGAGCCGTGAATCGATATCATGTCCCCCGCTAATAACAATGCCGTCACACAACTTTGCTGCAACCATTGGATCAATGTTCGAATCTAGCTGAATTGGTTGCCCACCCAGTTTACGTACTTTCTTGGCGTATTCGCGAGTAATATAACTAATCTCAAATCCGTGATACATTTCTCCTGTTGGATCAATGGCTGTTGTGATACCAATAATTGGTTGCATGCTGTTTATTTTTCCTGCTTATAATCTCGTTATACGCCTACTGACAAGATAAATCAATGCGCTTATACTAAAACACCCGCTCTTTATCGAACGGGTGTTTTAGTATTGGATAGCTTTAAGCCTTTTGAAGTGACAGTGTCAGCTCGGCACCTTCAACTTTTACCACGGTATTGTACTCATATGTCTCGTTCGTTGTTGTATCGGCGAGTGTCTCGGCCATAATAGTTTGCTTATGCTCTTTAATCGCCTGCCCTAACTCGTCATTCTCGGTCACTAGACTGAGAATGATATGATCATCAACGTTCAAGCCAGCTTGCTTGCGTGCGTTCTGCGCATGGCGAATTACTTCACGCATCAGACCTTCTCGCTTTAATGCTGGTGTTAGTGTGAGGTCAAGTGACAGCTCTTTACCTACCTTCACTTCTTTGACATTCAACTCTTCAGTTAGGATGTCTTCAAAGTTCACAAATTCACCGAGTTGCGGAATTGTTACGCTAGCGAGCGGTTGACGCACCTTCATACGTTCCTTGGCGCGAATACTGAGGCCTGCGTTAACGTATTCACGAACCATCTCCATATCCTGAACAACTAATTCGTTCACATGTCCGGTCGCTGGCCAGTCTAGTAGGTGTACACTCTCGCCGCCTGTCAGCTTCTGGTATAGCTCTTCAGCAAGGAACGGCGTAAACGGTGCCAAGACATAACTTAGCTGCACTAGGACGTAGTGGAGCGTGCGGTACGCATTATTCTTATCTGTATCATCCCCTGATTTCCAGAAACGGCGGCGACTACGACGCACATACCAGTTAGAAGCGTCTTCGATAAATGGCAAGATTGGCTTAATCGCGTTTGGAATATCATAGGCATCCATGTGCTTTTCAACCTCAGCCGTTAGCTGATGAACACGACTAACCACCCATTGATCGAGTGGGTTTTCAAGACTATCGGTTGGATCTGAAAGATCGCCGTTAAATTCCCAGCCATCAACTTCGGCATACATCGTAAAGAAATCGTACATATTCCAGACCATTGATAGTTTGCGTGCAACGTCCCCGACTTCTTTATCCTGTAGGGCAAAGTCTTCACCGTTGAGGAGTGGGCTTTGTAATAGCAAGAAACGAAGACTATCGGCAGAATATTGATCCATGAGTACATTTGGATCGGTGTAGTTACCATAGCTCTTGCTCATCTTACGACCATCATTACCCGCCACGTTACCCGTCACGATAACGTTCTTGAATGAGTTTTCACCGAATAGCGCAACGCTCATTGAATGCATGTAGTAGAACCAGGCACGAACCTGACCAATGTATTCTACGATGAAATCACCTGGGAAATTTTGCTCAAACTTTTGCTTGTTTTCAAACGGATAATGGAATTGCGCAAATGGCATGCTACCAGCTTCAAACCAGCTGTCCATCACTTTATCGATACGCTCGTATGTCACGCCGTCAATCTCAAATGTAATGTCATCCACCCATGGGCGGTGATAATCATCCAGCTCAACACCACTGAGTTCTTTTAGTTCGGCGTAGCTGCCAACAACTTTAACATGTGTTTCACCGTCTTTATCGACACCTTTCCAAACAGGCATAGCCGTTGCCCAGAAACGATCACGTGACAAATTCCAGTCCGGTGCTTGCTCGATCGTTTTAGCAAAACGACCATTTTTAACATGTGCTGGGAACCAGTTGACGTTGCCGTTCTTCTCAAGCATCGTCTCGCGCTGTTCATCAATATCCATAAACCAACTTGGGTGCGCGCGGTACATTAATTTTGTGCCACAGCGGTGACAGTGTGGATAGCTGTGACGGATATAATCAATTTTCCAAACGATACCTTGTTCATGTAACGTCTTAGCAATCGTCTTATTAATATCCCAAACGTTTTCACCTTTCCAGTCACTCTCTGTAAAATGACCGTTCTCGTCAATTGTATGAACAACTGGGATTTTCTTTTCACGAGCCAATGCAAAGTCCTCTTCACCATAGGCAGGTGCGATATGAACGATACCAGAACCATCTTCAACACTGACATAGTCAGCATGCCAGATCTTATGCGCATTCTCGCCACGATCAACACCGAGAAGTGGCTCGTATGATTTGCCGACAAGTTCTTTGCCTTTTAGGGTGCGAACAACTTTATAGCTCAACACTTGGTGCTTATCATCGGTTAACACCTTTTCGGCCAGCTCTTTGGCGAGGATTAAGTGTTCACCGTTCAGCTCAACTTCGACGTACTCGACATCCTTGTTGACAGCGATAGCCGTATTGGCAGGCAATGTCCAAGGTGTTGTCGTCCAAGCTAGCAAGCTAACATCTTCATCGACAAGTTTGAATTTTGTATAGACAGATGGGTCAGTCACATCTTGGTAAGCACCGGCATCCATCGTTACCTCGGCCTTTGAGAGCGGTGTAGCGTCAAGTGTACAGTACATAAGTACCTTTTCGCCTTCGTAGATTTTGCCTTTTTCATACAGTGTTTTAAATGCCCACCATACCGATTCCATGTATTCTTTGTCCATGGTTTTATAGGCACCCTTAAAGTCTACCCAGCGGCCAATGCGATCAATTGTATCTTCCCATAGACTACTGGTCTGAACCATGTTCTCACGGCAGGCGATAATGTACTTCTCGATACCGTAATCTAGTACTTCTTCGCGTGAATTAATACCAAGTTTCTTCTCGGTGTAGCGTTCAGCCGGCAGTCCATGACAATCCCAACCCCAAACACGCTCGACATGTTTGCCCTTCATCGTTTGATAACGAGGTACAACGTCTTTTACGATCGAACTAAGCAATGTTCCGTGGTGTGGCACACCAGAAATAAACGGAGGGCCGTCGTAGAATACATATGAATTATCTTTCGGTCGCATGTCGACCGACTTTTCAAATGTCTTGTTCTTCTTCCACTGCGCAACGAGGTCTTTTTCGTACTCAAGTGCTCGGCGGCGGGTATTGGCTTTAAATTTCATTTTTATTCCTTTCAAAAACAAAAATCCCTGTTTAGTCACTGGAATCCGATTGCTCGGACGGTACCATCCAGTTTCTAAAAAGAGATTCTTCTTAGCGCTTAGTTGTTCGCTTTGACGCAGCGTGCGCGTTGAGTTCTACTCGGCCGAAGCTTTTCTTCTCAAAACTTTACGGCTGATAACCGCTCATCTGCAACTGCAGAACGTTTCTATGGGCTATTTTACACTCTTTTGGGCGGCAATGGAAGGAACTTGCTCGTTCGCTTCTGATAATCAGCCCAGCCACGACGACCAATGAAACGCTGTTCAGTAAGTGGCACGCCAGAAACAAAAAGAAGTAAATACGTGATCGTCAAAGGCGCTATGATCGTTACCCATCCAAATGGTACCGCAAGAGATATTACCCAAATACCCCACCATTGCACTGCTTCGCCAAAATAATTAGGATGGCGAGTATATCGCCAAAGTCCGGATATCATAAGCACACCCTTCTTTTGTGGGTCTGCCAGATGACGCTTTAGCTGCAGATCACCAATAGTTTCAAACAAAAATCCGACTACCCATATTAACGCACCGACATATACCAACCCATTCAATGCAGAAATATCAGACGTATTAATCACTATAACCGAAAGGGACACAACGACCGCTAGCAATGCCTGCACCAAAAAAACACGTAAATAAGCGTTCAGAGCCGGACGGCTCGCCCATTTTGCACGCATAGCCGTATAACGAGGATCTTCTTGTTTCGACACTCTAATGCGCCGAAAAATGTAGTGCGCCAACCGTAG
This sequence comes from uncultured Candidatus Saccharibacteria bacterium, assembly GCA_946479115.1. The sequence goes on from CAMLED010000048.1 coordinate 4,860, forward strand.
CCCCCAAATACAGACAAGTCCAGTTGTCATCAGTTGCAGTGCACCCCGACTACCATACATAAAGCTGCCGATAGCAATCACAATAAATGCCCCACCCCAGGCGATATCAATAATATCAAGACGACCAAGCCTCCATGCGATTGCGAACACGCAGGTAATATAGCCAAGAAGAGTTGCCGCCAGGATCGTTAGTTCCATTTAAAAACCAAACCAGACAGACAGTATGGAGTATGCAGCCAATGAGGCAGTGGCTGTTACAAATGTGCCCCATACCATGTCAACGATGACAATTGTGCGTGACCATTTCTTTAAAGTGGCTAAATTCGTTAAATCGTATGTTGCGTACGCAATCAATCCCAGCATCGCCCCATATCCTGCAGCAACTCCCCAGCTTTGCTGCTCTAGTGCTGGATGGACCGCAAAAACAATCATGCCAAAGACGTACAGTACATAAAATAACACTGCAGCTGTAAGGTTAGGCACTTTTAATAATAGATCGCCAAGCTTAGCTTTATAAAAGCGGCTCATCAATTTGAGCCACACCACATCAATAAGCGCAAAAACGCTGGCTGTTATAACGAATATCTCAATATATTGCATGATAAACAATCCTCATTAGAGGAATAGGCTTTGGCCAAACTGCATAAATACAAGGGCTATCATAACCACTAGCCACGTAGCGACTATCAACTTGTGATACCCACTTTTCATGAATGTCTGAATACGTTTATTAGTCTGCTTTGAAAAACCAAACTTATTTTCCTGCAAATTATACGATGTGAGTGCCGCCAGCAGTAAGGTTGTACTAAATGTTACGATTAAGCACCATGGACATAGCACTTCGATGTCATACAAGCTATTAAAGAATAGCCAGTACGCAAAGATCGCACCTAATAGATACCAGACTTGTGCTTTGAGCCAGAACCAACGCGGCAATGTAGCTTTTACTAATCCTAGCGTCGCCACAACGATCACAATTGGAAATGCCATTAGGCCGATAAACATATTTGGAAAGCCAAATACACTTGCCTGCCATGTCTGCATAACAGTTGAACAATTAAGTACCAGGTTAATCGTACAGCTCAGAACAGCATCAGGGTTCTTAATCAAGTGAAATTCTTCTACGGCCAACGTGAAACTTGCGATCAAGCCAGTGATACCGAACATGAGCATTGTAACAAAAAGGCTTCTGTATGACTGTGAAGATGAAAATATTTCTTTAATTTTAAACATAATAGCTCACTTCACTAATGGTTGGTAATGGGCGGCCTCGCCACAAATTTTGCAAGACACCATCGTCGCTGAGAGCGACAATACTTGGGTATTCTACGATGTCGTATGTGCGGCAAAAACTAGCACCATCCGCTGTATCCGGATTCATCGTCTCTAGCTCATGGCCAGTTTGGCGGGCAAAGTCACGAAGATAATCAATTACCTCTCGCGCATGGTCACTTTCTTCTTTGTAAATGACAATTGCCCTCATGATGCTTACTTCCTGCGACGCTGTTGCAAGATTTCTTCAAACTCGTCCAGCGTTTTAAATTCGTGATAGACACTTGCAAAGCGAACATAGGCTACTTCGTTACGAACTGCCAACTCATCTAGCACAAGGTCACCGATTTGCGTCGAGCTAACTTCACTTTCGCCTAGTTCATACAATGCTTCTTCAACATCATTGATCATCTCTTCGACTTCAACTTCTGATGTAAAGAATTTACCAACCGACCGTTTAATGGCGGTCGCAAGCTTGTCGCGGTCAAACAGTTCGCGTGAACCGTCTTTCTTTACCACCGCCAAGTTTGGACGCTCAATACGCTCATAGGTCGTAAAGCGGTGTTTTCCGTCGTGAGATTCGCGGCGACGGCGAATCGTCACACCATCGGCCGATTCTCGTGATTCGATAACGCGACTATCGCCAATCTTATATTTCGAGCTCATAGTGC
>CAMLED010000049.1 GCA_946479115.1 uncultured Candidatus Saccharibacteria bacterium
ACCCGCAGCCCCCGCTGAGTCAGCAGTTGTTGCACCCGTGGCAGTTGCAATGGCGCCCGCGCCTGCACCTGTTGCTCCGGTAGTTATCGCTGAAGTACCCGCTGCACCTGCCCAGGTCGCACCCGCTCCCGTGGTTGCGCCTGCACCGGTCGTCGCACCTGCTCCGGCAGTTGTCGTACAACCGGAAGCCCCGGCGAAAGCCCCGGCTCAAGTTCAGCCTGCACCTGAAAAGGTTCAGCAGCATGAAGAAGTTGCTACTCAGGTCGCCAAGAACACCCACAAGGGTGATTCTGACAAGGGTGCCAAGACTTCTAACAACGTAGGATAAACTAGCAAGACCCAAGATGCTCATATTATGAGCATCTGAACCCCGTCGCGAGATCGGGGGCTTGCGTAGCCTTGAGCTATGCCTGTCACATTAGTGACTTACCGGCAGCTCATGTATACGTGAGTGGTTAGACCGAGGCTTCCCGATTTAGTGCGATGAGGATCGGCGTGTTGAGTATTTATACTCCACGCCGCCTCTAATCCACTTACCTGTTTTGTAACAATCTGATTTGTGCGATCTAAGATACATTATGTCAAAGCATAAGTATTTACAATTTGATGTAAATATGATATAATGTAAATATATTCAATAATTACCTTGGCGTGTGGAGCGTAACAAGGGAGGAGAATGCGAGATGAAGAAATTAATTGCCGCTGTAAAGCGCGCACCAAAATCGGCTGCATTGGTTTCAATGCTAGCTGCAGCAATCGTCGTTCCGGCTGCCCTATTTGCATGGGGACCAGATCGTCCAACATACACCGTAGCCTCACCGGCTGATCACGTGACGTTTAACTCGATCACTGACAACCCAAACTACGGCGACGAACGTGATTTTATCACTGTAAAAGATCCTGCTACAGGCAACTTTACAAATAATCTTACTGTTCAACCAGGCAAAGAATACGAAGTACGTGTTCTTGCACACAACAACGCAGCGTCAAACCTTGACCTAAAAGCTATTAACACTCAGCTAAAAACTGTCGTGTCACAAGCTACTAGCAAGAAAAACGCTATCACCGCTTACCTAAGCGCTGATAATGCACAGCCACAAAAAATCTATGACGATGTTTTCTTTAACAGCGACAAAGATTTTAACCTTGCATACATCGCTGGTTCTGCCCGTGTATACAACAATGGTTACGCTGCAGGCGGCCAAGGTAAACCATTTAGCGACAGCCTTGTAACAAGCGCTGGTGCAAAACTTGGTTACGAAGCTGAAGGCGATGGCAAAATCCCTGGCTGTTTCCAGTACATCAACTATGTATACTTCAAGGTTAAACCACAGTTTGCCCCAACACCTGATTTCGCTGTACAGAAAAAAGTAAGTGAAGCTGGTAAAAACAACTGGGTTGAAAGCCTAAATGTTAAAGCTGAACAAACTGTTGATTACCGTGTTGAATACAAGAACACTGGTACAACTCAGCAAGATAACGTTGTTATCAAAGACCAACTACCTGCTGGCATGACATACGTTGCTGGTACAAGCAAACTTTACAATACACAGAATACTAACGGTAAAACTCTTACTGACGGTATCGTATCTGCTAAGGGCGTAAACATTGGCAGCCACGCTGCTGGTGCAAATAGCTTCGTTGTCTTCCAGGCAAAGGTTGCTAAGAACGCTGACCTTGCAAAGTGTGGTGCTAACACCCTTACTAACAAGGCAACTGTAGAAACTGATAACGGTAACAAGAGCGATACTGCTGACGTCATGGTCACTAAGACTTGTGTCCCTGGTACACCTGAAACTCCAACAACTCCTACCGAGTTGCCAAAGACTGGTGCATCAGATGACATCCTTGGCCTATTCGGTCTTGGCTCAGTCGTTGCAGCTGCTGGCTACTACGTCGCTAGCCGCCGCCAAAGCTAATTCTGAGACTGACCGCTCCACCCTATTACTGACACTTCAGTCTTAGACGAAAACCACTCCTCCTACGCGATGGGGTGGTTTTTTGTTATACTATGTATATCTATGGCAAAGCAGAAGAAAAAACGCAACAAACAATATCAGGGCGCCGGCGCCAGTGTGACCCGTCCCGTCGTGACGCGCATTAGTGCGGCCAATCGCAACCCATTGCAACAATGGTGGTTTGAGAAAAAGCGTATTGCCAAGCCGATTCTTATCGCTAGCGGCGTTGTCGTCTTGATCGTCTGGCTTGTATTTGAACTTGTTCGAATCGTTACTAATTAATCAATCGGATCTGGTGGCGGTGGCGTACTCAATTTCTTAACTGGTAAACGGAAGCCGAAGGTTGCTCCCTGATTTGGTTCTGACGAAAATACCATCGAACCACCATGTTCGGTAATAACTTTTTTCGCAAGGAACAGACCAACGCCAGTACCGTCCGGGCGCTGTTTGCGAGCATTGGTCGCGCGGAAGAATTTGGTGAATAAGTGCGACTGCTCTTCTTTTGGCACACCCATACCTTCGTTATGAACTGTTAAAATAGCACTGCCATCGACGACTTCCAGCCCGATTGTAATCGTTGAACGTTCGGTCGAGTAATAAATAGCGTTATCGATAAAGTTCATAATCACCTGACGGATCTTGCCTTCATCAATATAGAGCGATGGGAAACGCGTTGGCTTTTTATAGTGGAGTTTCAGATCATGTGCCCTGGCTGTTGTCAGCAGACTCGTAACTTCTTGGTCAGTAATATGTGCCAAATCAACCAAACGGCGATCAATCATAAATTTACCCGTCTGCAAACGCGACACATTCAAGAAATCATTAATCAAATGCACCATACGTTCACTACTAATAAATGCTTCGCTCAGTAAATGCCGCTGAGCATCACTAATCTTGCCAGCGTCACCTTCAAGCACCATACTAATATAACCCTTTACACTGGTTAGCGGCGTGCGTAGCTGGTGTGAAGCCATACTAACGAACTCGTCTTTAGCCTCATCAAGCTTTTGCAGCTCTTCGTTATTCGCCCGCAGCTCTTTGGTCGCCTCATCGATGCGCTGTTGCAGATTCTCATTTAGTTCTTTCACTTCCTGAACTGACAATGCATTCTGAATAGCAATTAATAACGTGTCGGCAATTGTTTCAAGAACGCGAATATCCCTATGGCTATAATTACCACTGCGACGGTCACCTAGAAATAGGTAGCCTAGAATGGTACCATTAACCACCAGTGGTAATGTGATCGCAATTTTTCGCCTACTAAGCATGCGTGAAGCACGGTCGTTTTCAGAGACAAGTGTCGTAATAATCGTCGTGTCACCTACTGTCTTAACATGCGCATCCAAGAGTGCCACATCATCGACTGTCAGGCGCTCGTGATGTTCACTACCAGCCGTCATATGCTGTTTGCTACCATACCAAACAAACAAAAAGCTTTGTTCAGCCTGCATCGTCCCACCTATTTCATCGCTCGCCTGCTCTAATAGATCATGAAGATTAGATGGAGTGCTTAACTTCTGATTTAATCGTGAGTAAAACTCATCGGTATTATAAATATCTCGATAAAAGATCCGATTCGTTAATCGATCAAAGAAATGTTTGATCGGCTGAAAGATTACTGTCACCAGCAATGCCAAGGCAAAGCTAATAATCAACTGTGTAGTACTGAGAAATGTTTGCTGAACCAGCACTGAAACCAAAAAGGCTGAACCAAAGTATGCAGCAATAAGCGTTGCCAAAATCAATGAGTACGCAACGCCCCGCACGACTGCTAAACGGACATCAAATAGGCTGTGGCGAACAATAGCATAAAAGAACACTAGCGCAACAGGCAGTACAAAAATTGGGCCCACTCCAGGGAATGTGTAATCGCCAAGTAGTGGCAAAATGAGATTAAAATAACTTGCGATCGGTAAACAAATACATATAACTGCTACGATTAACTTATTCCTAGCTGCATATTTCTTTTGGCCTTTGGCTGATAGCAGTAGATACCGTAGTGCCAAGCACGCGTAAATAACAAATATTAAACAGTACCAAATATAAAATTGGTTACTTAAGGCAACCGTATGCTCGCCTTGAATAGTGATAGAAGTGATTAGTGCCTTTGGTACTATGACGCAAATGATTAATCCAACAATAGGCACCGCCAAAAGTGCATAGAGCCATTTGTGATGAATTTTTGACCTTTGACGAGATGCATAGGCAGCTGAAAAAGCCAGTAGGCCGTATACCAAAATTGCAGCAAAAATATAGTACAAACGTACCGACCACTCGGCAACACTTTGATTGTCAGTTAATAAAAAGAGGCTGACAAACAGCGCCCATGCCCCCATGCTAGCTGTAAATAATGCAAACGTAACACGTTCGGCAGCGTGTCGTGTGCCCTGCAGAACAAGTACCGTCAAGATAAAAGCTACGATACTACTAATCAACGACAGTACAATCAATGTTGTTGTCATGCTAATAATTCCCACCCATATTTATCATTTTTTTATTTCAACCACGGCGTATATACCGTCTTCTGGGATAATAATTCGTGCCTTTTCCGCAGGAATACCAGCGTCCACGATTATTTCAGCCATTTCTTCAAGCGAGCGTGGATATAGCTGCGGCCAGCCGACCCCACGACGATTAAATTCAAGTTCCGGACGATCTGACAGCATATTCGCAATCACTAAAATGCCGTCATCGCGTACCAATCGGTATGCATTTTTTAGAAAAACCGTGCTATCTTTTTTAGAGAAATACTCAAAAATACCTAGCGCATCAACAACATCACTATTGTTCTCGCCAAATTTTTCAACAATACCGTCCTCGACAATAAGGCCACGGATCAAGTTAAGCTCATGCGTGGTGTAGCTGCGAAGTTCGCTTTCCTTGTTGAAACTTGGCACCTCTTGCAGAGCCGCCTCTTCAACTGCTAAATGAGAAGCAAAGTCGAGTGCTTGATGGTCAAAATCGACGAGATCAAGGTGAACTAAGTTCATGTCTTCACAGTTCTTAATAGCATCAATGACCGGTACAGCACCCCCGCAAGCCAAACTAATCCATCGAGCTGCCGGTTGATCACCAAGATGATCGGATACAATCTCGGACATAATTTTTGCTCGCGTCCGTATACCAATCGCATCTAAACCATGATAAAAAAATGCGCGTGACTTATCGTCAATTTCCGCACCAGATGGCAGACGATCGATATCAGGTCGCTGCAACGGATATAGCGCAGTCGCTTGCGCCTGACCAGCATTTACAAACCATTGGCGTAGCGTCTCACTGTCTTGATATAGCAGCTGGGCTGCTTCGTTAGTGCTGTCGAATACCGGCGCATTTGTCTGCTTGTCAAAATACGGTGCTTGCCATTCAGGATGGTCAATTAATAACTGATCCATATGCGCAATCTCGGACTGAACCTCAGACCGACCCGGCACCAATTCACAACCATCCATAACCCGGACCTTTTCTACTCGTACGCCTGTTTCGTATAGGCAGCTTTGATTAAGCGTATCTATAATGCCGTCATGTGACGACTGGGAAGAATGAGTGTTTGGATCTGTTTCGGTATAAGGCATTCCGTATATCAACTTTCGTGTTTATGTTATTATTGTAGCAACAATGACAAAAATAGCCATTATCGAAGACGACACTGTAATCAACCAAATGTACCGCATGAAATTTGAAGCGGATGGATTTGAGGTGCAGTTAGCCGACAATGGTAAGCGCGGTGTGGCAATGGTTGAATCATTTCAACCAGATGTTATCTTGATGGATCTGCAGATGCCTGAAATGGGCGGCGCCGAGGCCTTGGCGGAAATTCGCAGTCACGATTGGGGTAAAACCATTCCAGTAATTATCTTGACGAACCTTGGCGAGGAAGAAGCACCAAAAACACTGCGAACACTTGGTATTCACAGTTACATTGTCAAAGCCGACCTAACACCTAGCCAGGTTGTTAGCCGCGCCAAAGAAGCTCTGGGCGTTAAGTAGTCTTTACTTTCGCTTCAGCGACTCGCATTGCCGCCTGAATGACATTATCGCAAAGCGCGGCAATTGTTAGTGGACCGACACCGCCCTTACTAGGAGTCATGACGACATCATCGCGATCACGGAGTGCTGGCTCAACATCGCCCACTATCACCCCATCTTCACTAGCAGTACCCGCATCAACAACGGTTGCTCCTATTTGAATCATGTCACTTTTAATAAGACCTGGAACACCCGTCGCGGTGACGACAATATCGCTCTTATGAAGAACTGCACCAATATCTGCTGTGTCAATATCAACTATCGTGACATTATAGCCACTTGCTTGCCACATTTTTGCCAGAGGTGCACCAACTAACCGTCCATGCCCAACAATTGCAATTGCCTTATCGCGCAGATCAACGCCATATCCCGAAAGCAACCAATTAATTGCCGTTGCTGTTGCGCTATCGTAATGCGGCGCTTGGCCAAGCCCATCAACATCTTTTTCTGGTGCGATTAATCCTACAATTTCATCAGTGCGCGATGGATCGGCGAGCGGCAACTGAACAATAATGCCATGGACGAGAGGGTCAGCATTTAGGCGCTCGATTGCAGCTGGCATATCTCCTTCAGGGAGCGTTTCGACGATTGTTTCGATCAGAATATCTTCGTTATAGCGTTGCTTCATACGGACATAGGTGTCAATAACAGGTGAAGCTGTGGTACTTTTAATGATTACCAAGCGAGGAAAAACTCGTGATGCTTGGCGCAAAGCTCGGACTTGGCGAGCTTGTCGTTCTTGAATATAGCCGACTAATTCGGCACCGTTTAATA
>CAMLED010000050.1 GCA_946479115.1 uncultured Candidatus Saccharibacteria bacterium
CGATAATCAGAATGTTGGGAATATTTTTTGCCATAATTGCCTCTTACTATATCTTTCGCTGCGCTATCTAAGAATTAAAACATAAATGAAGTGCTTTGTCCTGGTTTTCCAGTGCTTCTTACTATATAACGTATTTATTAATTTAACATTAAAATCTTATGTGAGTAGAATGAAGTACTGCTTATTCCATTTATACCTGTCCTAGTACTGACGTCTTTGCACCCAACTGACGAATGTTTAGTTGATCCGTCTCGAGCGCTTCGATCATAAAAATAATTGACGCTTCAATAAAGATCAGTGCATCGAGAAAGGCCACTTCATATAATCCGGCTAGTACGATGGTACTGCTACACAGCACTACAGCCGCCACAACCAGAAAGATTCGACCATAGAGTGAGCGAGGCGGACGAAAGGCCAACAGACCAAGCAAGATAACAATCAACCCCAGGCGCACATATGCATACGCGACCGCGGTCGAGGCCATCCACATCAGAGGCGAGTCTGGATTATATAATCCATCAAACAACATCGCGCCGATCAGCAGTATAGTTGTGACGATCAGTACTTGTTTCATGCCCAACACCTCCGCTAACTCTGTCTATACCATAACAACCCCTATCGGGCACTTCTGTAAGATTTTTTACTTTTTCACCATGTCTATAGATTAATTTAGACCCAAAAGTGGTGGTATAATAATAGGGAGTATTATTTAGCTGTTCAGTAGTTACAACATCACATATGCTTACATTACTTAGTCAACTGACTACCGTAGTCGAACGTCCAGTGGTTGCAAAACACCTTGCAAACAAGCTGGAAGCTGATGACCTGATAATTTTTGTACGTGACAGCGTCTCCGGTGTATTTTTGCCTGCTCCAGGCTTTGACAAAGACTTTATTCAACATGATGCCTGGCATGCATTTTTAGACCGTTGTACTAAAACGGGTACCTATACGACCACCCTCCCTCACCAAACAATCCATAATAAAACCGTCCGAATGACCGTTTTATCCCATCGCGGAAGGCTGGCGATTGCTATTATTGGCGAGCAGCCATCAGAGAAAATGCTTGCTGCGCTGCGCCAGCTACTTCCACTCCTTGCCACCATGTTCCACTACGAACAGTCGGCCAGCCAATCGAGCCGCTATATACAACAGGCAGAAGCATCAGTGACTGCACACCGTAATATTACCCGCAAACTCGATGCTGCCCGTAAAAGCCTCCAGGCGGCGCTTGCCGAAAAAGACAATGAAATTCATGAACGTATCAAATCCGAGGCGGCGCTTGCCGAAAGTGAACATCGGTTCCGGTTTATGGCTGAGTCACTTTCAACCATGATCTTTACCGCTAAAGCCAATGGTCAATTAGATTATGTCAGCCCTCAATGGGAAAGCTACACAGGAATTCCTACTAAAAGTATCTTAGAAAATGGCCTTAGCTCAGCCCTTCATCCAGATGACACAGATGTAGTGACCCAGCTGTGGTTGTCGGCGTATGAATCGGGCAAAACCATCACCCAGGAGGTTCGCATTAGACGTGCCGATGGTACCTATCGCTGGCATCTCTCGCGTGCCGATGCCATGCGCAATGACGATGGTGAAATCACTATGTGGGTTGGCTCTAGTACAGACATTGAAGATGTAAAGTCTAACATGGAAAAGAAACTCGAGCTGGAAGAGAAAACTGAAATACTCACGCGCCAACAGCACGACCTACTAGAACTCAACGCTGCCAAAGATGAGTTTATTCGTCTCGCCTCTCACCAACTGCGCACTCCTGCGACAGGTGTCAAAATGTACATCGGGATGTTAATGGGTGGCTACGCCGACGAACCGACCGAAAGCCAAATGAAGATGCTCGATCAAGCATACACCAGCAACGATCGACAGCTACAGATTATCGATGATCTTCTCAAAGTAGCGACAGTCGATGCAGGTAAAGTACTCCTCAGCAAGGAAGTATGTAACCTTGAACTACTCATCAAAGACGTGATCGACGAACTAGGCCACACACTTGCCGCCAAGCAGCAAACCATCGTCTTTATCCCACCACACAAACCTATTAAAGCCGAGGTAGATCGACGATTTATTCGCATGGTGATCGAGAACCTGATTGATAATGCTAGTAAATATTCAGCCGCCGACACGACAATCACTGTCAGTATTGCTCGTAAACAACACACTGAAATCACCATTATTGATCAGGGTGTTGGCATAGCCAAGAAAGATCAGGCGCAGTTATTCAAGAAATTCAGTCGCATCCATAATGCCATGTCAATATCCGCGTCTGGAACTGGTTTGGGACTTTACTGGGCTAAAGAAATTATTACGCTCCATGGCGGTGATATTACCCTTAATTCAAAGCTTCACCACGGTTCGACGTTTACTATACAATTACCATAAGCATAAATTGTAAAAACCATGCTTGCGAATTAAAGACATTGTTATACAATCATAAGTAGATACCGCTCTCACTTCCGTTTAATAATCTAAATCGTTTCTAAAGAGGAAACACAATGGGTCCCCAACGAGGAGAAAAAGATACAAGTAAGTATCAACTCATGGTAGATCGCATAGAAATATATGCCATCTTTCTTCTGGACCCCTCAGGTTATATCGAAACATGGAACAGTGGTGCCGAAAGCATCATAGGCTATATGCCTGATGAAATTATTGGCAAACACCTCTCTCTTCTTTATACGCCAACAAGCGTCAAGGCAAAGGAGCCTGACAAGGAGTTACTGCGCGCAACTGAATCTGGCCATGTCGAGGATGAAGACTGGCTGGTTAAAAAAGATGGCACTCGCTTTTGGGCGAGTGTTGTTACTACTGCCCTATTTAACGACACTGGTGCTTTAATTGGTTTTGCTAATATTACTAGGGATATTACCGACAAAAAACGTAGCAAAGACGCCCTCATTGTCGCCAATAAAATGCTCAAATACCAGCATGTTGAACTTGAATTACTTAATACCGTCAAAGATGAATTCGTAACACTTGCATCACACCAGCTGCGTACGCCAGCGACTGGCATCAAGCAGTTTCTAGGGATGTTAATTGAAGGGTATGCTGGCACCCTGACCGAACAACAAATGTCGTTTATACAAAAAGCCTACGACAGTAATGAACGCCAGATTGACCTGGTGAACAGTTTACTGCGCACCGCTCAGGTTGATGCCGGCAAAGTCAGTCTCAACAAATCCTTTGCTAACCTGCGCACCATCGTTAACGAAGTCAGCGACAGTTTGCGTGATGTATTCGAAAGTCGCAGACAATCGATCACGATCATTGAACAGCAGCCGGTAGCTGATATTTACATTGATGAACCACGCATTCGCATGGTACTTGAAAACCTGATCGATAATGCCAGTAAATATACCGATGAAGGTGGCCAGATAATCGTCAGTCTTAGTGAAACTCGAGGCTATGCCGAGATTAGCATTAAAGATACTGGCGTCGGTATAGCCGCACCTGACATTAAACACGTATTCGACAAGTTTAATCGCATTCCAAATCGATTATCTGAAGTGGTCGGTGGTACCGGACTTGGACTTTATTGGGCCAAGAAGATTGTCGCCCTCCACAAAGGTACCATTAAAGTTGTATCTGAGCTGGATGTTGGTACCGAGTTTATTGTCAAAATTCCAAAAGGAGTAGTGCGTGTATAATATCCTGCTCGTTGAGGATGATAGCGCGATACGCGAAGCATTTGCGTTAATTCTTGGACTTAATGAAAAATACACCGTCACGACTGCAGAGAATGGTCAGGTTGCTCTGGATCTGTGCAAAGAGCATTACTATAATCTGATTTTGCTTGATATCATGATGCCGATTGTCGATGGCATAGGGTTCTTGAAGGAATACACCGCTAACTATCAAAATGATGTCGCAAAGATTGTTATCATGAGTAATTTATCGTCAGGTAGCGAGCTGTCACTGGTTCAAGATTATGGAGTTGAGCGAGCTATTTTGAAAAGCTCGCTCACACCTATGAAATTATTATCAATCGTTGATGAAACACTTGGTAATAAACCTGCGGCAACTTCTTGATTACGCGAGGCTGCGATTACGTACAGCAAGGACGAGTGTTCGCGCTGCTGCTCCGAAAAGGCTAATGACAAATGCTGCGGTGACAAGAGGAAGGAAATCAATACCTGACTTAGGCTGTGGAGTAGGCGTTGAATTGCTTGGTGGTGTCACGGTGGTTAGTGCGGACAATACTTCAGGTTCCTCTGCTGCTACCGTTTCTTCAGCAGGTGCAGGTGGCTGAGCTAAACTAGCGCTGAGAACTGGCAAGTTACGCGTGACACTTGTCGCTGCTTTCTCAACAAACTGGAAGACTTGCGGAGGCTGCTGCGCCGCAGGTGGAGTTGTAGTTTGCGTTGGCTGATTACCACGTTCTGTATCAACTCCGAAGCTTCCGAACCAGCTACCGAATACGTTGATAAATAGTACACCAAACCAGCCAGACAGCCCCATCTGCGTGTTGCTAACATTGGCTACGTTGGCAGATGCAGTAGCATTACCACTTGTTGCATTGCCTGCGTTGGTATTTTTACTGACTGTCGCATCGCCAGATTGTGAATTAAGATTTATATTATTCGTTATCTGGTTATTAGTATCGGCGTTAATCGTTAAATCAGGTGTCGCTGTGTTGCTAGTCACACCACTACCGAGGGCGGCGGCAGTTGCTCCGGCAGGCGCATCAACGATCAGTCCAACCCATTGTCCTAAGACGTTTACGAAGACAAGCAAACTGTTGCTCGCAACAATTTGATGTCCAGATAGGTTCAATAGAACGACATTCGTCTTTGCTTGGCCGGTAGTTGCACTACCCGCATTAGTATTATCTGCCACGGTTGCATCACCGCTTGCTGCCGTTAGATTGATGTTGTTAATGATAGACTGTGTGTCATCCGATGACACGACGAGTGAACTATCAGGTGACGATGTACTGCCCTGGTTTGCAGCTAACAATTGCGGCAAGAAGTCTGGTGCCACCAATATGTCGCCGTCAAGGTTTCCATAAATATTCACCGTACCAACAAATGATTGGTTCGTGGCAATAATCGAATTGATGATATTCATTACATTAGCCACGGTATTTGCGCTACCGGATGTTGCATTTCCTGCAGTTGTATTCTGCGTGACTGCCGCATCACCACTCGTCGCATTGAGCGTAACGTCATTATTAATTGTCGCATTCGTATTGGCGGTAATCGATGTATCAGTTGGCTGCGCGGCTGCTTGTAGCATAGCTTTTAGTAACATCGGATATAGCATGATGTCACCATGAACGTCACCGACAATATCGGCAACAAAAGTTGCAAATTCTGGGCCACCAGCACTGACTGATGAGTTAATTGTATTCATAATTGTTGCGACTGCAGAGGCATCGCCTGTTGTAGCGCTACCGCCTGTTGTATTACTACCGACTGTTGCGTTACCGGTCGTAGCGTTGGATACCAGTTCATTATCAATTGTCGCATTAGTGTTAGCGGTAATGTCGGTCGATGCGGTCGCAGGATCATTAGTAGCTGTTGTTGGTTGCGGAGTCGAGTCGGTCGTAACAGGAGCAGGCGCAACAACGACTGGCTGAGGTGCAGCCTCATAGCGACCTGTTGAAGGATTAAATACCCACTTATCGCTATCCCAACGACGTGTGTCAGGATTATAATTGTACACTCGCTCTGGAGCCGGAGGGGCGGCTGGAGCCTCGGGTGCTGCTTCAGGTGCTATTGTTCCATCGGTTGTTTCAGCGAACGCTGCCATAGGATAGCCACTCGCTAGCACTACCATTGATACGTACATCAGACACAGCCGAATGGTGTTCTTAATTTTATGCATACACCCCCTCCTCTACTTTGGTTGATGAAGAATAAATTCTAGGTGGGGAGAGTGTGTGGGCGACTCTCCCCGCGTGCGTCGGTCGCACTATGTAGCTATAAAGGCTATATAGTCCGTGGACTAGTTAGTAACGTCAAAGCGAACAGTTGTAGTGTTCTCGTTTGAAGCGCTACCAGTTGTTGCATCACCACCTGTGGTGTTGTGACGAACAGTGGCGTCACCAGTAGATGCAGTTTGGTAGTTGTGGTTGCTAACGTACAAATCATTGTCGTTATTAATGTCCACGTTGCTCCTGTTTTCAAACGTTACAGTGTTGTATGAGTCAGGACCAGTGTTGTCGATGCTTGCGCTATTGTCACCAGCGCCACCAGCACCAGCAGCCATAGCTGCACCTACAGAACCTGAGTTATCGACACTCACTGAAGCGTCAAAAGCGTTCATGTTCGATGCATCACCACTTGTGGCATCACCACCAGTTGTGTTGTCGCGAACTTCGGCTTCACCTGACCAAGCTTTTTGCGAGTTATCATTGCGCACACTCAAATCATTGTCATTATCAATATCAACCCGTTGTGATGATTCACTGTGGATCTTATTAACAGAGTCTGGGCCGGTCGTATCAATCGTACCAGTTGTTGCACCGGCAAAACCTGACAACCCGACGACAAGTCCAAGTGACAATACTGCTGCGCCTAGTTTCTTTTGAATTTTCATGTTAACCCTCCTTTATTTATTGATAATTATTGTTCGGGTGCTCGCCCGACCAAGATAGATAGACGTCTACCTGGGTCGCACGACCACTC
>CAMLED010000051.1 GCA_946479115.1 uncultured Candidatus Saccharibacteria bacterium
GTCGAGCCGGGTCACAGTATGAAAACCTGTCCAACATGTAAAGGTGCAGGCCAGCAAACTCGTGTCATGAATACGATTTTTGGACAAATTCAACAGGCGGTTACATGTGAAACCTGTCATGGTGCTGGTAAGGTTCCGGAAGTTGTTTGTTCTGTCTGTAAAGGCAAGGGCACTGAGCGCCGCAAGCAAAAGATTACCCTCAAGGTTCCAGCGGGTATCGATGACGGTGCAACAATTCGTCTGAAAGAACGCGGCGAAGCTGTTGGCGGTGGGGCACGAGGTGATTTATATGTTCATATTCGTGTCAAAGCGCATAAAAAGTTCACCCGCGAAGGCGATATTATTCTGTCAGAAGAGCATGTCAGCATGATTGATGCTGCACTTGGTACCGAAATTGAAGTTGAGACTGTTGATGGTATGGTTCGCATGAAAGTGCCAACCGGTACTCAGAGCGGAACTGACTTTAAACTGTCTGGTCATGGCGTGCCACACCTGCGCAGCACCACTCGTGGTTCGCAAATCGTCAGTGTTATTGTAGATACGCCGACTAAACTTACGAAAAAGCAAAAAGACTTGCTTGAACAGTTCGATAGTAAAAAACGCAGCCTGTTTTAGCTCTAGCATTATCCCCTTGCTTGGGATAAGATAAGTGTAAGTTTAAGGGGAGAGATAAATGGCTGGCTTTTGGTTTTTCGTGTGTGTTGTATTGGTTATTATCTTGATATCACGCCGCCGACCCGAAGATGACTCTTACGCTCAAGGCTATTGGGACGGCTACCGTGCATTCGGCGCCAAATTACAAGAACGCATCACCGCCAAAAAAACTGATGCGACGTCACTAAGGCATTTAATTGACGAAGGTCACGGTGCTGAACAGAACCAAGTCGAGACTGCGGCTGCACGTACCCCCGAACAAGTCTTTATGGAAGATACCTACGCTACCAATGATGACGATATCGAAAACAAGCTTGATACTGTCGGCTGGTCACAATCAACGGCCGTTGAGTCTGTCGAGTTAACACCCGAACAAAAAGCCCAGCGCTCACTGCGGAATCTCAATATTATATTGTACGCGGCAAGTTTCTTGCTTGTTGCTGCCGGTGCTCTGTTTGTGTCTTCTTCGTCATCATCGATTGTAAAGTTAGTTGGTGTTATGGTCATTATTGCGCTGTTTTACAGTGTTGGGTTTGCTGTCTATCTAAAAAGCCAGCGGCTACGACCAGCGGCTTTGGCGTTCCTAGGAACGGGATTGGCATTGATTCCCTTTGCAGGTTTTGCTTTGCAGCAATATACCGATTTAAGCCCAAGCCAGTCATGGGCAATCACTTCTACTGTCGGATTAATAGCCTACTTCGCGGTGGCAATTCGCTTGCGTAGCCAACTTGTTTCGTATTTGACGATGGCATTTGTATTATCTCTGGCAGCATCAATGACCGCCATGAGTACTAAGCTTGTTATGTGGCAATTTGCAACGATGATCGTCGTATCACTCCTCGCGAGTGTGTTGGCGCGATTAGCGCCAAAATGGGTACCGCAAATCTTTAGCGAACCGATTGAACGGACAGGTCAGATCATTACTCCGGTTGCACTCGTGGCTAGTTTGGTCTTGTTCGATAAACTATCGTTGATTGACTATGAGGTTGTCTTTGCGTTAGCGACACTGCACTACCTGGTCGCCTGGTTGCAGACCCGCGATATCGTGTATGAAACAACGATTCGTGTTCTGTCATATGTTGTACTATCGTTGATTGCTTGGGATGTTTTTGATGCCAATGCTGCCGTGACTGCCTTTACTATGACATTGTTACTGACATTCCAGCACGCGTATTCATTGTTGATGGCGCCGCGGCCAGGACGGGTGATCCGCGAACGTACTTGGATGAGCGTGGTCTTCGCTCTGCAGTTTGTTTTATTCCTATTTTGGATGAGTGATCCCCAGGCGGCTTTATTTAGCAGTATTAGCTTGGCGGTTATTGGAGCGACGAGTGCGGTTATTGCTTGGCGGCTTCGCTTAGTAGCGATGGGGTATGTTGGGCTATTTGCCTCAGTGCTATTACCTTTTATCGTCGTGCGTGATCTCTTCATTGTTAGCTTGCCGTGGTGGCTATTGACGGTATGGTTTGGTGTAATGGCCGTCCAGGCGCTGTCGCTGTATCATCAGTATCGTCAGCGCTCGGTTGGACTACGGGTCTTTATGACGATCGCTTACGTGGCGTATGCATTCCTTGCACTTGTTACTGCCTGGTCGGACGGGGGTTCACTAGTAATCGCAGCGACGAGCATTGGCTTGGCGATCTTTGCACTGGCCGTTTCATATATAGCAAAAGCAACCTACGTTGAGCTAGCAACGCCGCTCCTATTAGTGATGGGCATGGTATCGCTCAGTGATCTTTTAGCAATTACTGCACCATGGAACTACCTGTTTATCGGTGGCGTGACAGCAATTATCCTGTGGGGTATGACTTTGCTCCATGGGTACTTTAAACAAACTGAACGGCAGGCAATTATGCTGACTTCAGCTCAGCTGGCACTGCTCATCTGTACAGGTGTTGTACTGGGAAATGACGTTGTCGCCAATAAAGTTGTCTTCGCCGTGATGATGGTCGCAGCCTTCGCTGCCTTGGTACTGCGATGGCGTTACCGTACTCAGACTGTGCTTAGCGCAATCTTTATCTGTTCGTATCCTGTGTATTTTTTGGCTGCATTATCGATTGGGCTACTGATCAACTCGGATTGGGTAGCGACCGCAACCGGCCTGGGTGTCGTTCTGTTTATCCTGTCGTCATATGTTGAACGACAAGCCTATGTTCAAATCGTAAGTGCCGTTTTGACGACGGTGACACTTGGTATTATTTCGTCACGAGTAGGTATTCCTTCGGAGTGGTATGCACTGTTTACATTTGGTGGTTCAGCGCTGTTATTCTATGGAGCAACGGGATTACATGCGGCGTACAAACAAGCTACGCGCCAACTTATTATGGCAACGGCAGCTCAAACGACACTATTTATGATTATCTTCGGTGCGATAAGCGGGCATTATGCGGTGATACTGACATCGTTCATTATTCTCATAATTTGGGCAGTATTATCGTTGGCGCTGCGTTGGTGGTGTCGTGATCGTTCACCGCGCTTTGGGATGCTATTTGCGATTTCGTACCCCGTTTACTATGCCGGGTCATTACTACTGATTGGTTCGCTCGCGTCAATTTGGGGTGTTATTGCATTGACACTCGGTGCAGTAATATTTTGGGCAGCGTCATATGCCGAGCGTGCTCCGTGGCTCGTATTGCTGGGTAACCTTTTCGTAGTAATTGCGAGCTTTAGTTTCTGGTGGTGGGCTGGCTTTAATAGTAACTGGATGATACTAGGTGTTGCATGGATAGTAGCGACACTATTCTACTTTGGCTATTGGGTGCTTTCAGGTTTGCAGGACACTTGGCGCAGCCGTGCGCTACTATGGTCAACCTGGGTTGCCCTAGGGCTAGCTGCTTTGACGCATTTATTTAGCACTACACTTGGAATTGCAGCTGGTGCGACCGTGATAGCTTTGGCTGTAACTTTAGGTATCGAAGGATGGCGCGCGCGACGATATGGGCTTGTTGAGACATCAGTGTACATTGCGACATTCGGCCTTCAGCGTATCATCGAAGTGCTGTTGCCAGATTTGAACACGGTACTATATGCGCATTGGTGGGCGCTCACTATTGCATTAGTGGCCTTCATTCGTCCTACGAACAAACAAGTTCGCTTGATCATCGCAACTGGTTTTGTGACAGCGTCGTCTGGTATTTTCGCACTGACCGAGGGTGGCTATTACCAATTACTATTCTTGGTTGAACATCTTACACTACTCGTTGCCGGTGCGTTGCTATCAAAGAGCTGGGCGATTTGGTGGGGGATTAGTGCCTCGACTGTTGCGATTCTGTACTTCCTTCGCGAGTACACATTCTTGTGGTTGGGCTTCTTGGGACTTCTGATGATCGGTATTGTCGTGTGGCGTTTGTTGCGAGGCGGCAATGATCATAACCGTGCGTAAGGCTCTTATCTGTTGACATAAGCGGCATATCGTGTTAATATAGTACAATATTATGAAGAGAATAACACTAGGACATGTCGAGACGGTCGGAATCCCAACACTTGGAATTGATCGCGTTGTGGCCAAGGTAGACACCGGGGCTTTTTCGGGTGCCTTGCACTGTACGGACATCGCACTGAGCCCAGATGGAACGCTTAGTTTTAATCCAATGGGTGACAAGAATCTTCATACCAAGACAACTGACTTTAAGAAACTTATAGTGCGAAGTGCCAGTGGTCATACTTCGGAACGGTTTCAAATACGTGTTGATATCAGCATTGATGGTGTATTATACGCAGCGACGATTGGTCTAACTGATCGGTCTGATATGGCGCGGGAAATGCTCATAGGGAGACGTTTCTTACGGCAACACAATATGACAGTCGATGTAACAATTAACGGTGAACATGATAATGAATGGAAGCGAGTAAACTTATGAAAATTGCAATTTTATCCAACGGTCCTGGCAACTATTCAACCAAGCGTTTGAAAGAAGTAGCGCTCGCTCGTGGCCATGAAGTGACGGTTATTAAATACCGTGAATGCTACGCCTCGATTGAGAAAAACAATCCTACCGTTAGTTATAAAGGTGAAGATTTAGCGCAGTTCGATGCGATTATTCCGCGTATTGCCGCTAACATGACTCGTTACGGTACGGCCATCGTGCGTCAACTAGAAATGCAAGGTGTCTATACTGTATCAAGTTCGATCGCGATCAACCGCTCACGTGATAAATTGCGTAGTTCGCAGTTACTCGCCAAGGCTGGTGTTGGCATTCCTAAGACTGTCTTTTCACGTAACTCGACTGACATTGATGACTTGATTGAAAAGCTTGGTGGCACGCCAGTTATTATCAAGCTTGCGCGCGGTACACATGGTAATGGTGTTGTTTTGGCTGAATCTAAAAAGGCCGCAAAATCAGTACTGCAGGCATTCTATTTAACGAACGATGACGGTACAAACGTGCTGTTGCAAGAATTTGTGAAGGAATCTGCTGGTACAGACATTCGTGCCTTTGTCGTTGGTGGCCGCGTGGTTGCTAGCATGAAACGCCAGAGTCTTGATGACGATTTCCGTTCAAACCTCCACAAGGGTGGTGAAGGAACGATCGTTAAATTGACCGAAGAAGAACGCAAAATGGCCATTAAAGCAGCGCGTGCTATGGGCCTTAACCTAGCCGGTGTTGATATGATGCGCTCAGAGCGCGGTCCATTGGTTCTAGAAGTAAATGCCAGCCCAGGCTTTGGTATTGAAAAAGTAACAGGTCGTGACGTCGCAACACCAATTATTGAATATGTTGAGATGAACGCTAAACGTCGCAACAAAAAAGACAAAGTCGGCGCATAGATACCGTTTATCCTTAACGGTGCTATAATGTCTCTATGACAGGACAGTGTAGATAGTCATGAGTCTGCGTAAGGATCGTCTTTCCTGGGCGTTCATAGGACTTGGCTTGGCGGTGGTGGGCGTTACCGCTTATTTTGTATTGATGCCGCAACTACGTCCACAGCTGACTCTTCGGCTTGGTGATGGTGTATTCAGCGCGGTTGTCCTGAAAACTGGTCAAGAAAAAACGTACGATCTAAATAAAAAAGCGCTGCATGATAACCAAGCAGTGTTGCATGTGTACGATTACGATGGGCGATGGGCGGTAGATGTTAAAAAACGCACGGCTATTTTTGATATCATATGGCTCGACAGTAACAAGAAGGTTGTTTATATCGTCAAACACGCGTCCGGCGACAGTAAACCTGAAACGACTTTCCGTCCGGCTGAATCTGCACGGTATATCGTAGAATTTCCTGGAGGCACGGTTGAAAGTAAATCAATGCATATTGGTGGCACGGCATTTTTTGACGAAGCAGAACTAGGAGTGAATAAATGACATTTGTTATTATTTTCTTGATCCTTTTGTTGGCGCTATTCGCTTTGGCATTCTTTACCAAACGCCGCTTTGGTGTGCTGGGGCTAGCGCTCGCCACGGGTGCAATGATTAGCGGATTATGGGTGGCAGATTTGACCCCAGTCGTTGCGCAGGCTGGATTCGTTCTGATTAAGCCGCCACTCGAAAGCGTCGTTGCGGCAGCCTTAATATTAGCACCTGCCTTGTTGCTATTAATGAGTGGCCCATCGTACCGCTCGTCGTTACAGCGAACCATTGGGGCATTGCTTTTTGCCGTTTTAGCGGCCGTACTATTACTCGAGCCATTAGGCTCAGCGCTTATTATTGAAGGGCCGGGCGAGCAGCTATATAACTTCTTTGTCGCTAATCACGTGATTATCATTACGGTCTGTATTGCAGTGGCGCTCATCGACCTACTACTGACAAAAACGCCTAAAATGCCGTCTAGACATTGACAAAACACCTCTAAAAGTGCTATTTTTTATAGAGCACGTATGAACTAGTTTTATTTGTGTGTTAAAAATTTATGGAGCCGTAGCTCAGCTGGTTAGAGCACCTGCCTTTTAAGCAGGGTGTCCTGAGTTCAAGTCTCAGCGGCTTCACCAAAA
>CAMLED010000052.1 GCA_946479115.1 uncultured Candidatus Saccharibacteria bacterium
TGGTGCACAAAAGGGTACGATAGTAGTACATGTTACGCACGAAAACGCCTAATACTGCCGGCTCACTTGCGAGCTTAGCCGTCATCTTAGTTTCGGCCGCACTTGCGGCAGTATTGGTGTTTAACCGCCAAGGTATTATTGACCAGCTTGCCGTCTGGCAGTATCAACCATCACCGGAAATTGCAGCGATGAGTGACCGGACGACAATGTCTAATCGTGGTGAGTTCTTGTTTTACGCCAGTCACCCATCTATCGAGGGTACACAGGCATTTAATGATAAGTGTGCACGCGTCGAACAAAGCAGTGCTATTTTGGGGTGCTATAACGGCCGCAATATTTATATTTATGATGTCAAAAATTCCAAGCTTGATGGTATCCGTGAGGTGACGGCTGCACATGAAATGCTGCACGCTGCATACATGCGAATGGACGAGAGCGAGCGCTCAAAAGTCGATGCTTTGGTCGAAGCCGAATATGCAAAACTTAGTGGTAATCAAGAGTTTGCTGAACGTATGGCGTTTTATGCGAGGACTGAACCGGGCGAGCGAGATAATGAGCTTCATTCGATTATTGGTACCGAGGTGGCGTCTATAAGCCCAGAGCTCGAGCAGCATTATAAACAATATTTTAGTGATCGCGCTAAGGTCGTTGCACTTCATACTCAATACGCCAGTGTGTTCTATGAGCTGCAAGCTCGCGGCAAAGAGTTAAGTGCAGAGCTTGATGCGCTCGCTGACACTATTGAAGCAGCCAGCGGCGCCTACAACCAGGCAACGGCTCAATTGAATAATGACATCGCGAGTTTTAATGCCCGAGCCAGTGGCGGCAGCTTTTCTTCTCAGGCGCAATTCAATAGCGAAAGGGCTGCACTGGTAGCACGTGTCGAGAGCTTGGAAGCTCAACGTGCAGCAATTAATGCTAACCGTGCTCGCTACAATGATCTACGAGAAGAACTACTGGCTATCGCAAGTGAGTCAGAAGCTTTGAATCGCAGTATCGATAGCAGCCTCGCACCAGCGCCGAGTCTATAACCGTGAATGCTATAATATAATCAATGGCTAAATCTCGAACACAATTCGTCTGTCAAAACTGTGGTGCGTCATATCCAAAATGGACAGGTAAGTGTGATAACTGTGGTGAATGGAATACGCTTGTTGAACAAGCTCCAGTCAGTCAGGGTAAATCAGTTGTTGCCAAGAGCGCGACGAGTGGGCATATTTTGACGCCGCAGACTATGCAATCGATTACGGTCGAGGAATCTGTTCGTCGCATGCCAACAGGATATAAAGACCTCGATATGGTACTTGGCGGCGGAATTTTGCCTGGCGGTGTCATCCTTATGGCTGGCCAACCGGGTATTGGTAAAAGTACGTTACTGCTACAGGTGGCGAGTGAAGTCGGTAAGGCTGAACCTGTGCTATATGCTAGTGGCGAGGAGTCGGCCAGCCAAGTTAAGCTGCGGGCTGAACGATTGGGCGCGAATAACCGTGAACAACTGCATTTTGTGGCCAGTACAAGTGCCGATGATATCGCGGCTACTATTCGCTCTGGTCAGTACAAGCTAGTCATTATTGATTCAATTCAAACCTTAAGCCTGGATGAAATTACTTCAGCACCAGGCACGGTCAGTCAGATTACAAATAGTAGCAATGTTATTATTCGAGCTGCCAAAGAGGCCGGTGCAGCGGTCGTTCTGGTGGGACATGTCACCAAAGAGGGTAGCATCGCTGGTCCAAAAGTTCTTGAGCACCTTGTTGATGTTGTTTTGCAGTTTGAGGGTGACCGGTATGGTGGGTTTAAAGTGGTACGTGCTGTCAAAAATCGCTTTGGTTCAACGAACGAGGCGGCGATTTTTGAAATGTACGAGCAGGGGCTACGGGTCGTCGAAAACCCATCTGCGGCGCTACTGGCTGAGCGCCAAAATGCCGATGGGTCGGTTGTTATGGCAACGCTAGAAGGTACTCGGCCGCTGCTCGTCGAGATTCAAGCACTTGTCAATCCAACGAGTTTCGGATATCCTAAACGCACAGCCTCCGGCTTTGACCTTAATCGACTTAATCTGCTTATCGCTGTACTTGAGCGACGCACGAAACTGAATTTATCAGATAAAGACATCTATATTAACGTCGTTGGTGGTTTGAAGCTAAACGATCCTGCAGCTGATCTCGCGATTTGTATGGCAATTGCCAGTGCAGCAGCCGGTAAGCGACTTGACGACGGACTTGTTGTCTTTGGTGAGATCGGGCTTGGCGGTGAAATCCGCAGTGTCCACAGTAGTGATCGACGAACTTCCGAGGCAAAAAAGCTTGGGTTTACCCAAGCAATTGGTCCAAAAGCAGGTCAAAAGAATTCATTTATCAAAGGTGTCGGTGATTTACGCCAAGCCTTAATTGATTACCTACAGTAATCAGAAAGAACATATATGCAAACAATAGAAACATTACTCGTGATTGTCACCCTGGCAATCCTTGCTGAGGTAAGTTATCTGGTAGTAAAGCTGCCTCGACAGAACCTATCTCGTAAACAAGCTCGTCCTATTTTGGTTGACACCTCAGTCTTAATTGACGGCCGTATTATCGCCGTGGCACAATCTGGTTTTATCGGTGATGCGTTGGTGATTCCACGAAGCGTTATCGGTGAACTACAGTTTTTGGCTGATAACGCCGACCACGATAAGCGCGCCCGTGCACGCTATGGATTAGATGTAGTAAAAGAGCTACAGGCTATGCCACATCTTAAGGTTGAAATTTTACAAGATGGCAGTAAAGCTGAAGAGGGTGTTGATGAACGGTTATTAACACTCGCCAAAAAACATGGTGCAGCGGTCTGTACGATTGATTATAACCTTAATAAAGTTGCTGTCGTTGAAGGTATTACAGTACTGAACGTTAACGAACTCGCGCAGAGTCTTCGTATGGCGTATTTGCCGGGTGAGAAGATGCTACTTGAATTAGTCCAAAAAGGCCAAGATGCCCATCAAGGTGTCGGCTACTTAACAGATGGTACGATGGTTGTTGTTGAGCACGCGAGCAAGAATATTGGTCAGACAATTGAAATTGAATTTATTCGAAGTTTACAAACGGCTGCTGGAAAAATGATGTTTGCGAAACCAGTTGAGCGTCAACAGGTGCAGGCGCCTGCGCCGAAGCAGAAACCAATCGGTAAGCGCCGTGTCCAGCCTCAAGTGGTAGCTACTCCTGTTGTCGAACAGCCGGTCGAAGCACCAGCAAGAGCCTTTCATAGCGATGCTAAGGAGCGCCGTTATGAAAAACGGACACCAAAGCAACAGCCGCGCCAAAACAACACACAGCGTCCTACACGCAAGCCACGGACATCAACCCAGCGTGAAGCTGCATTGATTGATCTTGTTGATAAGCAACAATAGATTATTTGATCAAACAAAAACCACTCCTGAATGGAGTGGTTTTTGTTTGAATAGGTTATCTACCTAATCGTTGAACTCTTGGTCCTTGGTCTTTGAAGCGGTGTAGTAAACACTGTCAGTGACAGTTACCGTAATCGTCTGTACGCCATCAGCTGTTGGCGTGTAGTCGCCCTTGAAGGTGCCGCTGGCGCTGGCTGGTAATGTTGCAACCACAGTACTACCGACACGGATTTCTACTTGCTGCAACGGATTCTTACCGGCGACAATATCGACTGAGATCGCACCCTTCTTGCTAGAACTAATATTTCCGATTGTCGGAAGAGCATCGCCACAGATGTGAACATCATCATCCTTCGTCGCGTCGTAGCCGTCAGGAGCGATGAACGCATCTTTCTTTGTAATAGGATCAGTGATCTTTTGTACGTCGATTTCAATCTTTGCGGCTGCTGGTGTACAGTCGGTTACTTTCTTCTTTGATGCACGGTCAAAGGTCATCTTGTTGGTCGATTGACCTTGGCTCTTGTTGTACCATGACGGGTACAATTCGTTATTGATCGTTTGAATACCGGCAGGACGGGTAAACCATGTGCCGCCGTTCGCAGGGTTCCATTTATTTTCAGATGCGTAGACGTCTTTGTGAGCGTACTCCATGACTTGTCCGATAATCTTGGCCGGAAGTGAAGAGTTACCGTTAGTCAGGACACGAGTATCTGGGTTACCGAACCACACGCCCATCGTTAAGGCTGGACTATAGCTCATCGTCCAAATATCCTTCGGTTGGCCGCCCTTATCTGATGTACCAGTTTTGGTGGCAGTTTTGACACCTGGAACCGAGAGTCCGTAGAAGTTGCGTCCGTACAATCCAGCGCGAGCGTTATCGTCGCTGAGGATATCGGCAAGGATATAGGCAACTTGCGGATCGATGATTTGTTTACTCTCATCTTTGTACTTCTTGATAACCTCTTTTTGGCTGTTCTTGACTTCAAGGATCGTGCTGACTGGTTTGTAGACACCCATACGTCCAAGTGAAGCGAAAGCGTTGACGTGATCGATTTGGCGCGTACCACAACCACCGATTGATGATGATAGGCCCGCTTGGGCATCAGCACCTTGCGTACAGTAATGTGTGTCACCTAAAGCGCGAATCGTATTAAGGGTTGGCTGGACACCAGCAATGTACATGGCCTTAACTGCCGGTACGTTGCGGGACAGGGCAAGTGACTTACGGATATTAATGCCACCAAGATATTTACCGTCCGCGTTTTTCAACGTAGCGCCATAGATAGCTCCCATTGAATTATCATCCGCCAAGATTGAACCGCTACCGTAGTTAGCCTTACCAGCACCCTGGTTACTAAATAACTGAGCGTACACAAGTGGCTTGATAGTTGAACCTGGTTGAATATAGGCGGTCGCGGCATTATCTTGTCCGAAACCTTCATAATTGAAATCACGACTACCCATCATGGCGACAACTTGACCGGTCTGGGTATCTTCGACAGTGGCTGCACCATTGGTAAAGCCAGCGTAATTAGGGATAGATGACGCAAACATAGCTGTCATCGATTCCTCAAGTTTGTTCTGGATGCGAAGATCTAGCGTTGTCGTAACAGTCAGACCGCCACGGCCAACGGTTGCTTTACCGAGTTCGCGTTCCAATTGAGAACGAACCATTTGGACAAAGTGTGGAGCCTTGATGTCTTTGTATGGGTCAGATGCGGGCAGGATGTTATCTAGGATTGGATATTTTTTAGCATCATCGGCTTGAGTCTTGGTGATGTAGCCTTGTTCTGCCATGCTATCGAGCACCTTATGTTGACGAGCAATTAGCGCTTCGTGTCCAGCGATATTGTATGGATCATATAGTCCTGGCTGGTTAGGGATGGCGGCAAGAATCGCTGCCTGTGGCAATGTTAAATCTTTCGACGACACGCCAAAGTAGGTCTGTGCACCTGATTCGACGCCATTACGACGACCGCCGTACGGCGATTCGTTAAGGTAAAGGTTAAGGATACTGTCCTTGTCGTACATACGCTCTACTTCAACGGACAAGATCATTTCCTTGATCTTGCGCGGAACACCACTTAGGCCACGGTCTTGCGCTTCGTCAGCGAAGAACACCTGTTTAACAAGCTGTTGGGTGAGTGTGGATCCACCTTGAATACTACCACCGTTAGCGTTATTAAGGAGTGAACGTGAGATACCACTTAAACTAATACCACCGTGTTTGTAAAAGTCTTTGTCCTCAATAGCAATCGTAGCTTGTTTCATGTATGGATTAATGCTTTTGCCATCAACAACAAGCTTGTAGTTGCCATCACCTTTATCTTCCCAGAGGAGCTGCCCGTTACGGTCTAGATATCTCGTCACGGTGGTTTGGACGCGTTTGTTAATTTCACCTGGACGGATTGAGTCAAGATCTTTGCGGTAATAGGCAAACAAGGCACCAACGGTCAGTACCATCAATAAAATACCGATACCAGCAATCTTGAGCGCCATCATGCCGCCACGTTTGCTGGTCCAATACCCCCATACACGTTTTGGATGCAATCGGTAGGCGAGGCGTTTGACTGGATGTTTCGGTAGGCTCGCGAGATATTCGGCACTCTTTCGAGCGTCGCCGTCGCGGCGCGTCTTGCGTTTTCGAGTCAGATTAGAGTACACGCTCATGTTGCGTGATTTTGAGGTTTTTTTAGCCACGTCGTAAATTTCCCATAAGCAGTATTAGTAATTATTATAGCACGAGGAAACGAGTGTACATGAAATAGCTTGCTCTTTCTGTACCGAGTGACGAAGTGCTTCACTGTGTCATGATATGACACAGTGATAACATGCTCCATCTGGTTATTTGTGGTGAGAATAGAGGGATTTTCTGCTATACTAACAGGGAATAACAGATTATGGAGATAGAATGACACTTTCCGAAGAACTTACTTGGCGCGGTTTTGTAAACCAAACGACGTACCCTGATTTATCAGTATTAGACGGTGCTCCTATCTCTTTCTATTTTGGCGTTGATCCAAGTGCCGACAGCATGACGATCGGTAACTTTGCAGCCGCTATGATGGTGCGTCACTTTATTGACCATGGACATAAGGCCTTCCTGCTGGTCGGCGGGGCAACTGGTATGATCGGCGATCCGGATGGTCGGGCAGATGAGCGTAATC
>CAMLED010000053.1 GCA_946479115.1 uncultured Candidatus Saccharibacteria bacterium
TTCCTTGCCAAGGAAGAGGTCGAGAGTTTGAGTCTCTTCACCCGCACCATAGAAAAAACCGATCCAGGTGATCGGTTTTTTCTATGATCTATATTTTAAATTCCTGAACGCTTGGCGGGGTTTTCGATTTTCTAGCTGTCTGATTCTTTACGAACAACCGTCAGCCAATACTCGTGCAGTCCTTGTTCGACTGTTAGCGGCATGATGTAGGCGGCGATTGCATTGCCTGTCACTTCTTGATGTGTCAGTTTATTAACGAATCGAGCGAGTGTTGGATGTTTAAAGAATTTAATCGCCTTGCTTTCTAAACGACGCATGCTTGGCAATACTTCTTTAGATAAGTTTTGCTCATCGATGATTTCAAGCTGGCTTTGCTGAAGCATTATTCTAAAATCTGGATAGTAGTGATCTTTAGGGTTCACCATCATACTTGTATAGGTCAAATCCGAGGCTAGCGTTTCTAGCTCATTCATGTCTGATCGTTTCTTTGACGAATAGCCATCAAAGATAATGAAAACACCGCCTGGCTTAAGGATACGATTCACTTCTCGTGCGACCATGCTTTTGTCCCTCGCATGACAAAGTGCCTCGATAATATAGACAACTTCAAACGAGTTATCCGTGTACCTACTCAGGTCATGATAATCACCTTCGTGAAGCTGTAAATTACTTCGGTTATTCGATGTCACGTCGAGTTGGCCATTTGGTAAGTCTAGGCCAGTAAAAGACACGTTAGTAAATTGGCTTGCTAAATACTTTGTTGTAGCTGCTTTTCCTGCAGCAAGTTCAAGAACATTTGTTGCACTAGCCTGTGTTATATAACTTGAGATAATACGAGCATGTTCCAAGAAGTCGTCTTCTTGAAAACCTTCAGAACGTGTAATACCCATATGTACGAAGCCTTGCTTGCTGTTAACCAATTTGTAGGCAAGACGATTTAAGCGGTAATATTTAGCAATCTGCTGACTATTTGATGCATCACGGTTAAGAAAGGTTTCTACATCGAAAACCTCTTCGATAGTGTTAATGCGCTTTTGTAGATCGTTATTCATTGGTCATAATTATAGAGGAGAGATACATATATTCATATCAGAAAAGTTTATACCGTTATTGATAATATTTAGTAAAGATGATATAATATGCAAGACGAAATACTCCGATTCTATCTAAGGACGAGTAGCAATGATTGAATTTTTTAGATTCATTTTTCATTTTCGCCACAACTACATCGAGACAGCGCGTTCTGTAAGCACACCCGACGGGTTCTACACTGTCGTGAAGTGTGAAGACTGCCCAAAGACGTTGCGAGTCAAGCGTCTTTCAAACATCAAGGATTGATTGGCACCCGTCAATATATTGGAGAATAGGTATGCAAAATCCTGCAGAGAATATACCCACGGTAGAAGAACTGATTGCAAAAGCACTTGCGGCTGAGGCGATCGACGAGGAGTTCAGTGAAGATTTGCGCAGTAGTGCAGATCTCGACGAAGCGCTCGGGATGTTCTACACCTACGTGATTGAACAAGGTGGTGATCCAGAGTTGTTGCTTCGGCAATGGAACATGATCACAGACTCACCCGAGTAGTCCGACGCACTGCGTCTCAACCCCGAAAGGATTTATTTTGATAAAGCCCCTCGGGGTTTTATCATGTCCATCTATAATTGACACTATAAGTATTATATGATAAAATATAAATATGATAACACCTGACTGTGAAGACTGTGTTAACGTGCCTGCATTTGAGGAATATGCAAATGCAGTAACCGCACATGAAGAGTTGGCAAATGCCAGGATTCATGGCGGATGTTCTATGGGTAGTATCGCGTGTCAGGGGGCTATCGAGAATCCTGTTTTTGGCAATTTTTGTGCCGCAAAACTCGAGCAACCGATTGTCCCTGGACGACCAGAAGCTATAGCATTAATAAGTCCTGCTTCAAGCATTGAAGGAATTTCTGGCTACGATATGTACGCCAAGAAGCGCTAGCCGTATTTCTACTATCAGGTTCAGATCCTACCAACCCCGCACCCTACAGTCGAGACCCTGTCTCCCGTAAGGGTGGCGGGGTTTTCGATTTTCTAAGACTATTCGTCGAGCAGTTTTTTAATCCCTTGAACCAAATCTCTTCCAACTTTGTCGGTTAGCACGGTCGCAAACTTCTCAGGTTCTGAATCTAGCTGTTGTTCCAACTCTTCAATAGATAGTTTAACAAAGCCATCGCCATCTAATTCTTCAACCTTAAGATCGGCAACACTTCCTTCGAACTTATAGGCAAACAGTCCGCGCATAGCGTTGCTTAAGTAAGCACCCTGAACATAGTCAGCTCGAACTACACCTAAGCTCGTTAAGTCGCTCGCTTCAACTTCTATGCCAGACTCTTCAAGAGTTTCCCTAACCGCCGCCTCTAAATAGTCCTGTCCGCTAGCGACATGACCACTCACTGTAGTGGTGAGTTTTCCTGCATCATTCTTTTTTGTGTCACTTCGCTTTTGAAGGATCACTTCTCTCTCGGCTGTATAGAAACATACATATGCGAGGCGACACACAAGTCCTATACGATGAACTTCATCGCGTTCGGCTTGTCCTATAACTTCATCATTATTGTTCACTATATCAAGTATTTCGCTCATAGAATGAGTATAGCATTTCGAATTAAATCTGACTGACGAATAGGCGCACTTAATCACAGACAACAAGTTCGGAATAGACAGAGTGAGTAACTGTGCTAATTTTATCGCTTATGGTAGGCTTGATATATGAAAAATTCCATCTCAAAAAAATATGTACTAAAAACTATCTCAACTCATGCCTTAGTGGCTGCAATATTTACGAATCCGTATCTTCTGTACGTACTGGCCGATATATACAAAATTGCTACAGGAGACACCTCGACAGTAGTTGTAAACGATAGTCTGACGTATATGCTTTCGTGGCTTTCTTCATTCGGTTTTGCAGTTGCTATCGTTAGCTTTATTCTCTACAAAGTTAAGAAATAAGCCATACTTCTAAGGCAACAAAGACTTTAGAAACCTCGTCTCCCGAAAGGGTGGCGGGGTTTTCGATTACAGGAGTACTATATTTGCTATGATTAGATTATGAAAAATACAATCAAACGGCTCGCATATATATTCTTATATTTACCTATGGCGATATTCACTCCGCAACCTCTTAATCCTGAGTTTGCATCTAAGAAACGGATTGCGAATATGAATTTTGGCGTTGCTATCATAGTCTGTCTTGCAGGGTGCGGTTTCCTTGCGCTAGCCTTGTATTATCTGTACCTACTTGCAACGGCTTGATGCCTGCTGTTTACTGATACTAGGAGAACTATTATATGAAACAGTTTTGGAAGAATAATTCATTATCAATCGTGCTCATAGCATTATTTGTGTTGTTTGTAATAGGTCAGACACTTACGGGTTACCAAGTAAATAACGACGAACTAGAGGATCATAAGCAGCCAACTCTTTCGATGACAGAGTACCTAGGCAGTGGTCATTTTGGGGAAGCGATATTTGAAAACTGGGAAAGTGAATTCCTGCAAATGGCAGCGTATATTATTCTCACTGTCTTTCTGATACAAAAAGGATCGGCTGAATCAAAAGATCCGAGCAAGACTGAAGCAGTAGACCAGGGGGTCAACACAAAAACTATTTCAAAAGATTCGCCTTGGCCAGTTCGAAAAGGTGGTCTATGGCTAGTGTTTTACAGGAACTCGCTATTTTTGGCGTTCGTTATTCTTTTCCTTATGTCGTTCACGCTCCATGCGATCGAAGGTGCACGGGCAAACTGTAGTGAAGACATGATGCATGGTAAGCAATGTGACAGTCTTGTCGAATATGCTACCGGTCCACAATTTTGGTTTGAATCTTTCCAGAACTGGCAAAGTGAGTTCCTGGCAGTTGCGAGTATTGTTATACTTTCAATCTTTTTACGTCAACAAGGTTCACCTGAGTCTAAACCGCTTACCTCACCAAATAATACGACTGGGTGACGTCATAGGCTACTAACAAGGCTCTGCATCGTATAGACGATAGAACCTCACGTGTTTGTTAATTTAGCATTACGTTAGACATGGGCGTACAATAAAAATATATAGTAGCGAGGGAGGAATTTCGAGTGAGAAAAATAATTGTATTGTCATTCATAACCTTAGATGGGGTTATGCAAGCTCCGGGTGGTCCGGAAGAAGATGTATCTGGTGGTTTTAAATATGGAGGTTGGACGGTTCCATATTTTGATGACGTAGCGGGTAAGGCAATGGAAAAGCAGATGCAGCCTGCTGACTTGCTTTTAGGCCGGAAAACATATGAGATCTTTGCTTCGTATTGGCCTATGCATGCAGATGAGTGGGCGGGTATTAATGATGTCACCAAGTACGTTCTTGCAGAAACAGTAGAGCAATCTGATTGGCAAAATACGGTTTTCCTGAAGAGCCTAGATGATATTAAAGAGCTTAAAAAATCTGAAGGGTCAGATATTCAAGTCCACGGCAGTAGTGAACTCGTTCAATTACTACTAGAAAACGACCTCGTTGATGAACTTTGGCTCAAGATATTCCCACTAACACTTGGTGAAGGTAAAAAACTATTTGGCGGTGGGGCAATTCCCGCTGCATTCACTCTTACTGAAAGCCTCGTAACACCAAGTGGTGTCATCATTGCCAACTATACAAGAGCAGGTGAGGTTAAGACCGGCTCATTTGTTTAACGTTTTATTCTATCCGTCGGGCGAATAATTCTTCAGTCTCGCGCATGACTATCTCGGCAGTCTTCGGTCCGACGCCGTAAAGTTTCTGCAGGCGTTTAGAGAACTCATCTTCATCAATGCTACTCTCGTACATTAGTAGGAGGGATCCTTCGTAATCGCGGATTAGCTGGTCCATGCAAGTTTGTAATCCACGAGCTGTCGATTCATCGTAGCGAGTGTATCTTCCTTCGTCAAGAAGACGGACAAGTTTGCGACGGGGTAGATCACGAATTGCCCAAGGATTATCGAGTTTACGATCAATAAATAGCTTCCAGGTCTGGACTGCGACATTCGACTGAATCGGTTTACCGAATAGGTATGACAACAAAAACCAGCGGAACATGTCGTCGTCACCTGATGTAACATCAAGATCAAAATCAGCTGCGTAGTGGATAGGCTTTGGTTTTTTATTCTTGGCAGGCATAATACATCTCCTTGGTTAAAATTCATCTGGATGGTGCGGTAGCAGATGGGCTTTATTTTCTTTTATAAAACGGCGAATAATCTTATATTCATCGACATCAAAGTTTGGTTCAATGTCATTTATGATTAATTCACCATCGGCATTCTGAAAACCTTGGATGATCCATTTGTCGATGATGACCTTTTCGCCTTCGTTGTTGACGGGCAGTGTAATCGGACCGTCAAATGGCCAGCTTTCTAGTTTGGTATTTTCGAGTGCAATTTCGAAACGACGATTATATAGGACTGGCTCTTCTTCGCCGATGCAGGCGCCTTTGCATCTGCCGAGTGAGTAAGAGAAACAGGCACCTTTTGTTTTTTCGATACCCATTAACTTGGGGCATAGTTGAAAAGTGCGTGTTAGTTCATCGATCCTCTGCTTGGCTTTAGTTCGCGTGCCATATAGTCCGTAAATTGATGATAGGTCAGTGTTGTTATCGACATTACCAGATTGAATGGTTAATTTTGAATAACCACCTTCGGTCTGGGTTTTAATGAGCATAGCGTAAAGTGACACGCGACGAAGGAGTCGGTTATGAATTGGCTTTAGCTCTTTAATTAGTTTTGATTCGAGAATGAGTGCAGCAAGTTCGCTGCCGGTAGCAATGGTCTCGACATGATGAACCTGCTGGCTGATCTTTAATTCTTTACTCATCATGCTTTGAAAATGCGACATGACACGTTTCTTTAAACTAATACTTTTACCTACGTAAATTGGCTGTTTGTTTTCATCGCGAAAAATATAGACACCAGGCTCGTTGTTGATGGCAGTAATTTCACTACTGTCGAGATTTGGAGGTAATGACTGTGTTTTGATTTGATGACTAATGGCTGCATTAAACAAATCATAACCATGCTCGTTAAAGGCGAGCTCGGTGAAATATAGAATTGCACGCGCATCTTCTAGTGCACGGTGTCGATCGAGCACCGGAATGTTATGGCGCTCGATCAGTTTAGCTAAACTATGGCCATGGTGCAGGCTGTAGAGCGATCGTGATAATCGCACGGTGCACAGAAGTTTTGGTGAAAACTCCATTCCAATTTGTGCAAACTCTTGCTTGATAAATGAGTAATCAAACCGCACATTATGAGCGATAAATACAGCGCCATGAAGTATCTCGGCCAGTTCATCGGCAATATCTGCAAATATCGGTGCATTGACTACATCGGATTCACTAATGCCGGTTAGAGAAGTAATACTGGCTGGAATATATGCCTCTGGATTAATCAGGGTGCTAAATTCTTTAACGATTTGACCATCTTCTACGCGAATTGCCGCAATCTCAAGAATACGGCTGTTTCGGTAACTTCCACCCG
>CAMLED010000054.1 GCA_946479115.1 uncultured Candidatus Saccharibacteria bacterium
CGGGTGCTCGCCCGACCAAGATAGATAGACGTCTACCTGGGTCGCACGACCACTCATACGATATGTTTTTACATGATTAAAAATTCTCCTTACTCTTTACATCAATGTTTACTTTAGATCGTGTCGAAGAATCGACATCCAGGTTAGTTGACGAACGTGTTTTACTAGAGCCAGTCGTCGATGAATCCACAGAAATATCAACTGTCGTACGGCCATTTGCATCTTCTATTACTTGATGCGTCGAACCCTGGTCTGGAACCGCAACCGACTGACCGTTTAGATTAACAGACGATTGCGTAGAATTATTTGAACTAGATATATTTACGTCTACTTGACCATTACTTTCCGAAGACGATGCACTTGCGGTAGCATCAATTGATGATTCTGCTGCTTGCTGTTCAGCAACTGGTGTCGTAACCTCAGGCGTATCCGTAACAAGTTGTAATGGCCCAAATGCCCCAACGGACATCACAAAACTGTAATACCACCACGCTAGTGCTGCGATAGGCAACGCACCCGCTGCAAGTGCCGCTGTCAGACGAAGTGGCGAGCGTTTAATGGATTGAAGATATCGGGAAAAAGCGAGTCTACGTTCGGTAAAGCGATTGTTTATAATGGACAAATCCCTCAACATATACCACCTCCTTTTCTCATGAATCACTAAGCTAGTGAACTAACCAAAGAATACATCAGGCTCGATGGGGTTGTATGTGAAAAAATTCACAATACACGGTATTTTATTCAATTCGTCAATAATATCCCCCCGTATCAACAGATAAAACGTTGTATTTATGTGGTTGTTTCCTACTAAAAAGACGACCCGTAGTTCGGGTCGTCTGTACTGTTATCATAGCTACTCTATGCTAATTCGTACTCTTTTAGCATCATTTGTCGATTTAAGCGTTTGTAAATTTTGTCCGGTCGTGGCTCGTCGTGGATCGCTTTATATGTTTTCTGTTTAGTACGTGACATATTGTTTACCTTTACTCCTTTATTACTATTAGTGTACGATCTGTTGTTTACGAACGCGGACAGATGAGAATGTTGTGGTTGATCCAAAATGAGAGCGTAGCGATGCCCATCTAGATGTCTTTGGGCGCATTACGTCTGGATACTGTTCTGTTTTTCGCGCGATAAACGATTGAATCTTTGCTTCAAGCTCTTGTTCGTTATATTGCTTCATACCCTTACCCCTTTGCACGTATGTGCTTGATTACCCTCAGCTGATGTTTCACATCACCACCGATTACAATCAACTATACTGTTCATCGGCAGTCCGCCATATGAATAACCTCACATAAAATGTGTGATAATTTTAACAAAAATATAGAACCGGCTACTTTGCGCCAGCTGTACCTTTAATAAGTTTGACGAGTTCCGAAGGTGATGCCCACGCTTTTAATACATACCGTTCAGCGCCAAGTTGATACACTTCATCAACTTCATGTTCCATATCATAATTACTAAATACAATAACGCTGGCTGGATTTGGCCGCGTATTAGGCTGATATGCCTTAAGAAACGCAATCCCGTCCATAACTGGCATACGAATATCAAGCAAGATAATATCTGGCTCGTGCTCTTCGATTGATTTAAGCGCATCGAGGCCACTGGTAGCGACGCGTGTCTTATATCCGGCGTGATCGAGGACAAGTTTGTATGCCTCACTTAGCGCCGCGTCATCCTCTACGACAAGGATGCTCTTTGGGGTATTCTTGACCATCTTCTCAACCACCTCCGCGAACTCACAATCATATGATTAGTACTTCTAGCATAACCGCAATAGGCAATTGAGACAAGTTATTTATATAAATAGAGACCCCTTCATCAGGGGTCTCTAG
This sequence comes from uncultured Candidatus Saccharibacteria bacterium, assembly GCA_946479115.1. Next base: position 1,842 of record CAMLED010000054.1, read on the forward strand.
GAAGAATAGTTAATTCGGATCGTCACTATGCGTGATGAGCAGTTCGGCCGGTAGCAGCTTTGACAATTGCCAGTAGAATGACTGCGCCGATGATAGCAACAATCACACCCATAATGCTGAATGTTTCAGGTGCCACACCAGTCAGCATTCGTACTAGGAATCCACCCACAAAGGCGCCGATAATACCAACGACGATGTTAGCCATCAGCCCCATTTCTGCGTCTGTGCGCATAATTCGTGAAGCAATCCATCCTGCTAGTCCACCTACGACAATCCACGTAATAATTTCCATTACCATTATTGTGTCTCCTCATTTACGTTAGTACTGGTTATATCATAGAGGTGTTTCAGGTATTAAACTGTAAAAAATATCACTAAAAGACGGGAAAGTTTTATTCGTCTAAAGGGTTAAATAAAAATCCAGATCATTACAATCTGGATTTTTAATGCGAAGCTTGCGGGGTTAGATACCTAGACCTTGCAACACGTGATACATGACATATACTGGCCAGACGATTGCCTGTAGTAATGCGAGAATGACTTCCCAGAATCCGCCATTCGACTGTTGGACAAAATAAATTGCGGCGCCGATATAGGCCAAAAAGAACGCAAAGCCTGTTGGGCCTGCCTTATCAATAACTTTTACACTTCGATGGTCGTGCTGAATCATATACTGTTCCTCCTGCAGTTATTGTAGAGCAATTTACAATAAAGTCATCTAATTTGCGCGCGAAAGACTTAGGTCATCGATCCAAATATTACCAATAGTTCCGTCATTGCCAACACTAATATTCATTGTCGGTGCGCCGGAGGTAACGATCTGGCTACAGGTAACCATGGTCCAGCTCGCCTTTGCGCCGCCGTAGCCACAGGCGCTAATAATACCACCTGTACTAGCATCGCCAAATCGGATTTTTGAGTTATTATTCGTTCCATTCCATGTTGGGTCAGTTTTTACCCACATCGACACTGTATATACCGTTTGACCAGGCGTGCCGCTGTAAGGGACGCCTAGTAAATTTCTACCGACAGCGCCAGGCGCTAACCGCATTGAAGCGGTCGAGGTACGGAAAGTGCTCGTATCAGCCGTTGCGCCCGAAACAGGTGGCGAGTTAAGCGCCTGTACTTTATCCCACGTCAAGGTGTTATAGCCCGAACATACTCCTGGCTGTGGTTGAGTTACCGAGCTGGATACATAATAGGTTAACGTGCCATAGGTTGCCGTCAAACAGTAGGTTGCCGGTGATACGGCGTTATCTACCGTATATTGAAAGGCGACATTGGGCGTGTCAGTAATACCTGCATCTGTCATAGTGGCCGGATACAAGGTTGGGTTATCTACCCGCCATAGACCGATTTTCTTTGAAGCCTGATTTAGTGCGCTGACGGCTGTACTAACACGTGCCCTATCTTGGATGCCGTTATAGGCCACGATAGTAATAGCAGCCAAAATGGCAATCACGACGATCACAATAAGCAATTCGACAATCGTGAATCCATGCTGATTTTTAGTTTTTGCCCACATCTCTGACTAAAGTATACCAAATAATCAATCCCTATCGCACTGTTATAATTGTCCTATGCCCTTCAATCACTACGCCAAGATCAAACGCATCTTAGAGCAGCACCCCAACGACTGGGTGATTCGACGCATCAATCAACCGACGAGTGCCAAGAATTTTAGAGGCGAGACAGTTGATTTTCCGTATTATTATCGTATTTACACTAATGGTGGCACACCAATTAAATACTGCAAATTCCAGCAGATTGAACGTTTGGCGAGTATCCTAGAGATGCCAGTCGAGAGCCTACCTGTCGTCGATTAATACAATAATTGTTATACTAGAGGCATTATGAAGACACTAGACATTCTCGGTGGTACAGTCCATAAAATGCCGGCTGACCTACGCAAGGCACTAGTAGCCGATCCCGCAGGCCTTGCGGCGTGGAATGATATTACTCCCCTTGCTCGCAATGAATGGATTTGTTGGGTAGAAGGCGCCAAGCTAATTGAAACACGTGAACGTCGCGTAGAGCGCACTCACACCGAGCTAGCCGAAGGAGTGCGTCGCCCTTGTTGCTGGCCTGGCTGTATGCACCGCGAGAAAAACGGCCGATAGGAATTATCAAAAGAAAAACCCGTCAGATTTCTGACGGGTTTTTTGATTACTGTATTCGACGAGTTGGTGGACGCGGCGTCGTGTTATCTTGGTGGCCCTGAGAGTGTGTAGCGGCCGTAGGAGTGGCTGGAGCCTGTGTTTGGGCAGGAGCCGCATTTTGAGCAGATGGTGCCGCAGCGCTGCGTAGAATGCGACGTTTATAGCCGCGAAGGAATAGCCAGATGCCAACGATTAAGCCAATTAGTACAATCAAGCCAACAATTGACCAAATGATCACGCCAGTTGGAATAACCCAGAATGACTTCGTGACTTCAATAGATTGGTTTTTTGTACCGTATGTGAAGACGGCAGTTGCTGTGTATTTACCAAAGGTACCGATGTTCTTTAGGGGAATATCCCAACGGCGAGCACTATCCGGAAGCACCATGTCACGTGGATCTTTGTTATTAAAGTCACTATCATATACAACCTTGTCACCCTTTTTAACTGATAGTTTACCGAATGGACCTAGCTGAATACTTCCCTTGTTCTCAAAGCGAACAGTTGCCTGAAGATTATTTGGGGTACGGAAATTCGTTCCAGTGACACCATTCTGTTGAATCTGGAAATCGGTAAGATTAAGTTTTTCAACCGCAGGGCCAGGAACGGTCATCAAAATGATTGATGCCACACTAGCACTAAGGTTAACTTGGCCACCACCATCAGGTGAAGCAGGTGCAAAGCGAACTGCACCAAAGTATCCACCAGGTTGAGCATTTGCAGGAACAGTAATAACAACTTCGATGTTCTTTGCCTGACCTGCAGGAATCGTCACATTTTTCAGTGGCGTCATGAAGCGTTTGAGACTGTGCGTAGGGGCGAACTTGTCTGCATCAAGGATAAGCGCTGGGGTACCGCGCTCATCACCTGCGACAAAGTCATTCTCAATAGGCGCAACCGTAATAGGGGCATCAGTTAAGTTAGTGACGGTTGTTTTAACCGTTTTAGACTCGCCTGGTTTGATTTCGATGTCGGTACGTACCGGTGACACCTTTAGAGTATTTGCTGTGTTCGTTACCGCAAATGCACGAGAACCTGCAAACAATACAACAAAAACAGCCAGCACTACTATCATTGCAACGACCATACGGACGTTCGCTTGAACGCGCTTACCTACCAACATACCTAATTTCCCCTTTACGTAATTACTTCCCATCATAACAGATACGCTCATGTTTGCAAGCACGAAATTAAAACAGCACCTCCGTCAAGAGGTGCTGTCGTAGAACATATCTATAATTAGAATTTACCAGTTGCAATCAGACTGAGGTCTGCCGAGTAGTTACCAGCTGGAGTCTGGTTACTTGCACTTGCACCAAATGTAAGTGCCATGTTTCGGTTATTCGCAGGCTTACTGTCTGTATCAAGAATTGGATCACCGTATGTACTTGTAACACCAGTTGCATCGCCTGTTACCCAGTTCAAGGCAAATGTAGTAGCGTTATAACCAGATGATGGTACAGCACGGATTGTACCGTTTGTTGCGTCTACATCATCAGCTCCAGTTTTCACACCGAACTTTGCCTCACCGTCAGCGATATCAGTCAATAATGCAGGCTTAATGAAACAACCGCTCGTATTACTTGAGTTGATCAAGCCGCCACATCCTACCGCACTACTCTTCAGGCTCACTACGGCCCCACTGACAGCATTAGTAGAAAGTTGCGTGTTGATTGTGCCTGTATATACATCAGCTGAGTTTAGAGATATAACGCCACCAACATCTTGACCCAGCCTAAGGGTTGGGGCAGTAAGTGTACCGCCACAGTTAGCAGTGATTGTTCCACCTGATACACAGAAGAGCATACTTTCTAGGACTGCACCTGAGACACCGATGGTTGGAGTGATAGCAAGAGCAACACCACCATCATCAAGATGCGCACCAGGCGTACCAGACACATAATCATCAGCCACAGTGCTGTCAGCATAAGTAAGAATACGTGCATAAATCGTACCTGCGCCAGTTGGATTATGAACACCAGTTAATATAACTGATGTGGCACTGGTCGTAAGAGCACCAGTCACCATTACCTTGTTAGCTGCTGTTGTAGTAAGGGTACCAACGGTAAATCCACCAGAAACAACTGCAGAGCTTGCGCTAAAGCCAGCTGGTGCAGTACAAGCTTCGCCAATTACAGGGCTATTTTCACAGAAATCGATCACAACAGCTGCTGTTGCATCGGCTTGAGTAGGCGTAAAGTTAACCTTGTAAACTACACTTGGAGCATCAGCTGACGAACTACTAAGCTCAATTGAACGGTCGGTTACCTGTGCCGCTGATACTAATGCTGGCATGACTGGACCAAGCAATACTGCCATTGCCGCAACCATAAACCCAGCACGACTGTTGAATAATCTCCTAGAACTCATTTCGCTTGTCCTCAATCCCCTACTTAACAATTTAAAGATATTTGTTTTGCCTATTAACGTGTTCAGTTTATCACGATACTACTAATGCTTGTCAAGTCATTTTTCA
>CAMLED010000055.1 GCA_946479115.1 uncultured Candidatus Saccharibacteria bacterium
ATGGACGGATTTTTAATAATTTTACTGATTTTCATTGCGATTTTCATACTTAGCGGACTGAAAATCATTAATCAGTACGAGCGTGGTGTCGTTTTGACACTTGGTCGCTACACTGGACTTCGTCAGCCAGGCCTCCGTGTTGTGATTCCTATCTTCCAGCGTATTATCAAAGTCGACATTCGTTCGACACCGATTGATGTACCAAAGCAAGAAATCATTACTAAAGACAACGTGACTGTTGGTGTTGATGCGGTTGTCTATTTGCGCGTCATCGAAGCTAGTCGTGCAGTGCTTGAGACAACTAACTATGTGTATGCAACCAGTCAGTTTGCCCAGGCTGCGCTTCGCGATGTTACTGGTAACGCCGACCTTGACGAATTGCTCAGCAAGCGCGAAGAGATCAGCCAGAAGATCAAAGAGATCGTTGATGCTGAAACTGACAAATGGGGAATTGATGTCGAGAACGTCAAGATCCAGAACATTGAACTTCCACAGGACATGAAGCGCGCTATGGCAAAACAAGCCGAGGCTGAACGTGAACGCCGTGCGGTTATCATTACGGCTGAAGGTGAAAAAGCCGCCGCCGCTGCTGTTGCCGAAGCCGCAACTATGCTAAGCGAAGCTGCTGGTGGTATTACGGTCCGTACATTACAGACGCTTGAGAAAATCTCAGTTGAATCTAGTCAAAAGACACTTGTTGTCCTGCCAACGGAACTTACTGGCGCTGTTGCCAAGTTGATGAAGTAGCAAACAACCTTGTGAAATCAGTGCAACTCTAGTAAAATGACTAGAGTTGCATGTGTTGTAAGCGACATGGCTTTTTAGCTCCTCGTTCTGAAAGAACGGCAATAAACAATTGTAGAGCAGCGGCCGGCCGAACTTCCAATATACGCGCAGATAGGTATTATACCTGAATATACCAATACGGCTCTTTAGCTCAGTTGGTAGAGCAGCGGCCTGAAGAGCCGCGTGTCCCCAGTTCGAGTCTGGGAGGAGCCACCAAAGAAATACCCTCATCGAAAGATGGGGGTATTTCTTTGGGCTTGTAGTGAAACCAACCACACTCTATTTTAAGCATCTAAGGACCGAATGCGCGCTTTATATGTGAACAGAGATAGACACCGATAACTCATATTTTAATCGACCTCTTGTGGAACATTTTTGCAAGGCAAAAGTTTATTTTAAGTTATCCACAAGCAATTTATTTTTAAAATTACACAATAGTATTGACACATAGGAAACGGTGCTATACTTGTTTTAAACAAAAGCTCAGTGTGATGAAATAGAACCACTTGGAGGAGGATAGTATGCCAGGGGAACGACTACAGAAACACGATCTATTCGGAGAACTAGACCGATTTAACAAAGAGAAAGAGGACCGTGACTGGGATGGGGATTTTGGCGAATATTTCGACAAAATTGTTGAAAATCCTGAAATTGTTCGGACTTCACATCAGTTAGCGTATGGTGCGGTAACATCCCGCCCAGACTTCTTTAGGACAGGGCGAAACGCCTTATTCGGTGCAGAAAAATCAACTGAGCAATTTATTGATATTCTAAAAGCCGGCGCCGAAGGGTTGGAGATTGGACGACGTATTGTTATCTTGGTGGGCCCTCCGGGCAGCGGTAAATCGACACTTGTGAACGGTACTAAGCGGGGCATCGAAGAATATACAAAAACCGACGAAGGTGCTGTGTATGCAATTGATGGTTGCCCTATGCACGAAGAGCCGCTTCACTTAATCCCGAAAGATATGCGTCCGGGAATAGAAGAAGCCTATGGAATTAAGATTGAAGGTGATCTATGTCCACACTGTGCGGTGACGTATGGTGGCGATAACGTGGATTCGGAAACTATCAAGAATGCTCCAATTAAGCGCATCTTCTTTTCCGAAAACGATCGAATTGGTATCGGTACATTTAAACCGTCAGATCCAAAATCGCAAGATATTACTGAACTTACAGGCAGTCCTGATTTTTCAAAAATCGGTGAATATGGCACCGCATCTGATGCGCGAGCATTCAAGTTTGACGGTGAATTGAACGTCGCGAACCGTGGCATTATGGAATTTGTTGAAATGCTTAAATCCGACGAACGTTTTCTGTATACGCTTCTTGATTTGACTCAGGATAAAGTTATCAAAGCACCAAGATTCCCGAATATCTCAGCTGATGAGGTGATCTTGGCACATACGAACATGACTGAATATCTTAGCTATGTACAGAACCCAAAGAATGAAGCGCTGCGTGATCGTATGGTCGTTATTCCAGTACCGTACACACTGCGTGTGTCTGATGAGCAAAAGATCCACGATAAACTTATCGCACAAAGTGAACTTGTTAAAAGGTCATCGGTTCACATTAATCCAAACACGCTAGAAACAGCAGCAACATTTGCCGTTTTATCTCGCCTCAAAGATTCAAATAAATACAATAAACTACAAAAATTAAAAATCTATGATGGTCAGGACACTGAAAACTTGACCCAGCGTGACCTACGTGAGTTACAAGAAGAACACCGGGATGAGGGTATGTCGGGTATATCACCTCGCTTTGTGATTGACGCCTTGTCAACTGCGCTTATCGAAGGTGATAAGGAATGTTTGACGCCAATCGATGCTATCCGTGCGCTACGCAAAAATCTAGATGCCCATCCACATACTCGTGATATGAAAAAGGAAGACAAAGACGCACTATTAGATGATTTGGAAAGTGCCCGAGACTTCTTTAATGAAAAAGCCAAAAAAGAAGTGCAGCGTGCGTTTGTCTATGCGTACGAAGAGACTGCTCAAAGCCTATGCGCAAACTATCTGACTAATGTTGAAGCATTCTGCGAGCGCAGGAAGGTTGTAGATGAATTTACGGAAAACGAAGTTGAGCCTGATGAGAAATTGATGCGCAGCATCGAAGAGCAAATCGGTATCGCGGAGAATGGTAAAAAAGAATTCCGTAGTGAATTACTTATGCGCATCGGTTCTGTTTATCGCAATGGTGGAACATTCGACCACACTACCCACCCACGACTCCGAGAAGCAATCGAGAAAAAATTGTTTGCCGACATGAAAGATATGGTTGTGATGACAACTACCGGCAAGATGCAAAACGAAGAGCAGAAGAAGCGTCTTCAAACAGTCCAAGATACGCTTGTCGAAGAGCAGGGCTATTGTCCGCATTGTGCCGATGAGCTGATACGTTACGCTGGTGCAATGTTGAGTCGCGCAGAGTCTTAATAAATCCTGGCCATGTACGCTAGATGTACATGGCCACTCAAGTTAGGTGATATATCGTTATGGATAGAGAGAATCGACTTACTTCAATTTCGCGACAGGATTGGTCGTTTAATCGACGCGGTGAACAAGATTCAGCGCGTCATGACGAAAAGGTTAAGCAATCGATCATCGATCGGCTTGATCAAGTAGTTAGTGACGGTAGTATTATTACTGCTGACCCTCGTAGTAAAAAGACTATCAAGATACCAATGCGCTCACTTGAGCTGCCGCGGTTTATCTACGGCGAAGAAAAAGATGGCGTTGGTAGCGGTGACGGAACAGAACAAGAGGGTCAAATTATTGGTAATAAACCTAGACCGGGTAAGGGCAAGGAAGCTGGTGACCAGCCGGGTGAAGAATACTACGAAACCCAGCTTAGTATTGAAGAGATTCAAGAGATGGTTTTTGCCGATCTAGGGTTGCCGCGTGTTAAACCGAAAGTGGCGCACGATATTGAAACAGATCATATCAAATATGACGATGTACGCAAAAAACGGACAACCAGTAATCTTGATCTGGGGCGCACGGTTATGCAAAATATTATGCGAAACGTTCAGGAGACTGGCTTGCCGAGGATTCACAATATTCAGTCTGATGATTATCGAGTACGCATTTGGGAAGAAGAAAAACGACCAGAAAATAGTGCAGTAGTCATCGCGATGGCGGATATTTCTGGATCGATGGGTGAAAATGAAAAATACATTACACGTGCATTTTGTTGGTGGGCAGTAAGCTTTCTTCGTAGTAAATATCCGAAAGTTGATATTGTGTTTTTGGCACACGACACTGAAGCTTATGAAGTGAACGAGGAGCAATTCTTTACTCGCGGGGCAGGCGGTGGTACAAAATGTTCATCTGCTAACGAGCTTGCACTCAGTATCATTAATGAGCGTTATCCAGCAGACCGTTACAATGTCTATCCACTCCACTTTTCCGATGGTGACAACTGGACGGGAGATGATAATGCCAAGTGTGTTAATTTAGTGCAGCAAATGCTCGATAGTGATGTTAACCAATACGCTTATATTCAAATTGGGAAAGTAAGTCAAAGCGGGCTTTTAAATGATTACAAAAAAAGTCTTACCGACGAACGTTTTAAGGGTTTGATTATCGATGGCAAGCAGGACGTATTGCCCGCGCTAAAGAAAGTATTTAACCCAGAAGAAAAGGCAGTATAGGTATATGGGAGAATCTTATCCATCATCACATCTGAATCCGGAGTATGACAAGCCAGTCGAGTCGTACGAGTACAATGAGGATGAAGATCTTGAGGAAGCTCTCGGTCATATCTGGGATATTGCCAAGGAATTTCATCTTGATCCATTTCCAACTCATTTCGAGATAGTACCAGCAAATATCATGAATCAAATCGGTGCGTATAACGGACTGCAATCGAGTTTTTCACACTGGACGAGAGGCCGACAATATCGGCAGATGAAAACAACATATGACTGGGGAATGTCCAAGATTTACGAGCTAGTTATTAATAGCAATCCAGCTCAGGCATTTCTACTCGAGAATAATCCGCCAATCGAAAACAAGTTTGTTATGGCACACGTATTAGGACATACTGATTTTTTCAAAAACAATTTCCGCTTTGCTGGTACGCGCAGGGATATGCCAGAAGCGGCGGCACGTAACGCTGAACGGATTCGTGGCTACGAAGAATCAGAAGGCCGATATGAAGTTGAACGCTTCCTTGATGCGACGCTTGCCATCGAGGAGCATATCGATCCTTATTTACCTCACCGTCCTTCTCGCCAGGAAGAGTTTCAGATTTGGCGCGACCAGGCTGAACATGCACGAAAAGTACGTCCGCAAGTGATTGATGAGTTTGAAGATTTGCTAGGTCCACGTCAACCACATGAAAACTTCGAACGAGGAAAACAGACAATTCATGTTCCACCAACACCGGATCGTGACATACTTGGGTTTATTCGCAATCATGCTCCACATCTGCAGGATTGGCAGCGCGATATTGTTGATGTTGTTCGCAATGAGTCAGTCTATTTCTTTCCTCAGCGACGAACAAAGATCATGAATGAAGGATGGGCGGCATATTGGCACAAACGTATCATGCGTGAAATGGGTGATCGCGATCTTATTTCCGATAAAGATAATGAAGCCTGGTGGAAAGTTCATTCTGGCGTTGTTGCTGAAAGCCAAAGAAAGCTCAACCCGTATTATTTGGGTATGAAGATCTACGAGTATCTTGAAGATTACTATAATGGTAATCTTACGGACAAGGAAAATGCATGGCTGCAAAAAGAGGGCGTTGCGATTCAGCCGCATTATGAAGGCAGGTTAGAAGACAGCCCGGCATCAGCTGCACTGCGCGATGTGATGATTCATAATGATGACCAGTCATTTATTCGTAACCACTTTAATAAGATTGTGGCCGACCGTATGAACCTGTTCGTATATGGTGAACGTACGTTGTTTGACGGCAGTATACAGACATATATAAAAAGTACCGGATGGCAAGAAATTCGCGAAAAGCTGGTGTCATCGATGAATAATAATGGCGTGCCATATATTGAGGTTATTGATGGTGACTATAATAACGCAAATGAATTGTATCTCCGTCATAAATTTGACGGTCGCCAACTTGACCCGGAATACGTTAACAAAACATTGCCATACCTTTACACGCTCTGGCAAAGACCATTACACTTAGAGACTGTAGGTAGCCAATCTGATAAATCAGTCATATTCACTTATGACGGGATGAAGGTAACTAAGAAAGACGTTGCCTAACAGAGAGTAGCTATTCTTTTATAGAAATAGCAATGGTCGGTCTCTCTCTTGCATTTTCATCTCATCTTCTCTATAATTCTTAGAGTTATGCGGGTGTAGCTCAGTTGATAGAGCGCTTCCTTGCCAAGGAAGAGGTCGAGAGTTTGAGTCTCTTCACCCGCACCATAGAAA
>CAMLED010000056.1 GCA_946479115.1 uncultured Candidatus Saccharibacteria bacterium
CCTTCGTCCATGATCTGGCGGATATTAAAGGTACTCTTTGGCTGGCCGATAATATTACGGATGACAGGGTTGGCGGTAAAGGCACCTACCTTGTTAAGCACAGGTGCGATGGCTTCGGCCTGGAACTTATCTGTCCAGCTGGCAAACTCAACATTCCAGAACTGCAGCACGACGGTGTCTGTACAGTAGCCGAGGGTTTCCTTGCGGAATTTCTTGTCGGTGAGCATACGAGTAATGTCGAGCATGGTTGTCTCTGGGCGATCGAGCAAGGCCAAGATGGTGTAACGCAGGATGTATTCCAGGCGTGGTCCCCAGCTTTCACCGAACATACGCTTCAACACACCGATAACTTCGGAACTAATATTCGTCTTTTGCGCTGGGTTGGTGACTTCAAGAGGGTTGAATCCCAGTGGATAGGCTGTATCGGCCGGGTTAAAGTAGACGACATCATTCATGCGTGATTCAGGGATAAAGCGCATATTATCAACGGCAAAGTCTCCGTGCGGATCGATAATGGCATAGCCCTGGCCGTGATAGATATCGGATAGTGCGAATAGCTCCAGAGTACCTGACTTACCTGCACCGGTTTGACCAATGATATAAACGTGACGACTGCGGTCAGAACGAAGCATACCGAACTGGTGTTTCATGCCACGGAAATTTGTCAGACCAAAGGCGCTGATGTTCTCGTCAATCGCTTCGTTCCCTGTAATGACCGGTAACTTGGCTGGCGGTTCGGCAGTCTTGTTACTGGCCCAAACAATGTTTGGCGTTTCCACGTTGGTGTGTGGCAAGTGGAAGACACTGGCGAGCTCTTCGATATTAAGAATAAACCCACGATCACCGAAAAGGCGCGTACGGTAATTAGCGAGGTCTTCCTTGCGGAAGCTGCCTGGTTTGGCGCGGAATCCATTCAGGTTGGTGCTATTGTACTGTTTGAACGTACCAACAATCGCCTGCATGCGCAGTTTAGCGTTGGTTTGGCTTTCACCAAGGTATGCCAAACGAATTTTAACCTGGTATCCCAGCTTGGTTGCTTTCTTCTCTGCCTCGGCAAGACGAGTCTTGTCGCGATCGGAGAGCTCTTTTGGTTTGGCATCACCACCACTGCCCTGTTCAGGTGGTTTCCAAAGAGCTTCGAGGATCATACCGATCCATTTCAGACTAAAGCCTTCGGTCAAAAAGCCAAGTGGATTGCCATTTTTAACTGTTTTGATCCAATTGTCTGACTCTTTTTGCCAGCTATCGGCAATTGGACGTACCAGCACCTGTACCCATAGCTCCTCCCCTGTTGACTCGAGTTTGGCAAGTGTACCGGTGATACCAGCGAGTGGGTCAACTTCAAAGCTCTGGAAGGTCTTGATTGGTAAGAATTCACTATCAGTCAGCGTCATTTCAGAGGTGTAAACAACGCTGTGTTGGCGTTCGTGCGCGACATAATCTTCTGGTGCCTCGTGAATTTGAACGGTCGGGTACTGTGAATAGATCTGTCCTTCAACAAAACTCTGAAGGGTTTTTGGCACCCAAGTATAAAAGCGAATCTGGCCGTTGACCGAGGCAATCTCGAAACTGAGGTGTTCTTGCAGGCCGCGGGTGTGTTTTAGCTCTTCCTTATCGCGAAGGATACCGTGAAGGCTGGCAAACAGTTGCTCGGCAGCAAGTTCTGATTTGTCGTTGGCTTTTGGAATCTCCAGAACTAACAGTACGCTTTCGACGGCTTTGACTGATTCAACTACCTGATGATTGCGCCATGTTAGGTACAGCAAAATAAGCACGACTGGTAGCCAGACGTACCATTGCAGCAATAAGCCAATAAGCCATAGGAGAATATCCATAACTACTGTTTATTGTCTCACCTGTATGCCCACTTTACAAGGGTTGGGCTATTTGGCGGCGTCCAATGTGTAAGTTGCTTTAGCGACACGTTTGAACTGTGATTTACTTTGCAAGTTCAAGAGGATAGTTGTCTCTTTTACCTGGCGGCTTTTAAGGACACGTTTCACGATTTCGTCACGATGAAGTGGCTCCCCTGCCTTGGCAAGAACATCAGTGATGATATCAGCGACGGTTCCCTTAGAGAATCCCCAGTTATCGAGGGCGTAGATACCACGACCGATCAATACGAAGCGCTTGTCTTTGATAAGTTCGTTGTGGATTGCCTGAGTGGTAACGTCTTTTCGTTTGAAATCGCTGTCTTTGATAGATTTAGCGATATCAGAGAAATGCATTGGTTTACCGTTCTCGGCCAAAATAACGTAGATTTTGTCGCGAATGTTCTTTGGGTTAACAGTTGGCCATTTGGTCAAACCCCAGTGGTCCTTCAGGTGTGCAAGATGCTTGCTAACGCTAGCGAGTGCACGGACTTGTTCTGGATTTTCGTGTTTAAGCATGCCATGAAGTTCTTCGATTTGAACTGGTTCGCCGTGCTTTTTGATAGTTTTAACGATTTCATCAACATTTGCTTTGATGGTCTTTTCGTCGCTGTATTGCTTGATACCAACAGCGTGGTGGTAGTTATCGTTTTCACCTACGACGACGAGGCTTGGTGATAGTTCAGCGATGAATGCGATGTGGGCACGGTGACGAGCGTCAGCCTTGCCATCTGTGAGGCGATCAGCGATGTCTTGGACACGAGCCACGCGGCCATGCTCAGAGAGGTCGCGGACAATCATACGGTCAACATCAGCGATTGCTGGAACTTTATTATCATCTGCAGCGATTTTAAGGCGGATAAGGATAGCTTTTTCAAGCTGACGAACGCGCTCACGGGTAATACCTAGCAACTCACCAATCTGTTCAAGTGTCTCGCGGCGATCGAATAGTCCGAAGCGGCGTGTGATAATCTCACGTTCGCGCTCCTGTTCGATGACCTCAAGAATATCATTGACAGCTTGTTTCAAGCTGGCTGCGGTAGTGGTCTGTGTGGGGTGATCCATGGCGTGGGTACTGTTCCTTCCTCATAGCATCGCTAAAGTAGTAAAATAATGATCTAATAGTCAAATTATAGAACAAAACTATATTAATGTCAAATAATTTCTATATCTAAATAAATTATAGCATGAAATAGACGTTACAAGTAAACAGTGTCATGAGACTTTTTAAATATTGACGATATGTCTTGGCTAACCCTAGAATTCGTTATTCGTCAAGGTATTTTTTCGGTTTTTTATTCGGTCCACGCGCGCCATGGGCCAGTTGTAGTGTCGGTTGAAAGATAACCATTATAATTAAGTGTCAAACTCGGTGAGATGTTAGTACAGTTAGTGCCCGTATTCCCTGTCCAGCTTGCTGAATATGTAGTAATACCCGCTGTATTACTGATGTAAAACATGTTGCCAGACTTGCTCATGGCTAGTACGGCATAGGCAGTTGGCGTGGCGACATTGTCGTAGCAATACGTAAAATTCATCACTGTTGTCGGTGTGATGGTATAGTTTTTGTTACTTAATTTAAAGTCGAGAGAATCAAGCTGGGCTGCTGTTGGGTATCGGCTATTATCGACATTAAACAATGCTAATTTTTTAGCGATATTATGCAGGTCAGTCTTGACGGCAGTGTCTGCTGCCCTGTTCTGAATGCCGTTGTAGGCAACAATAGTAATAGCTGCCAGAATAGCGATAACAACAATGACAATGAGTAATTCAACGATCGTAAAACCGCGTTGATTTTCTTTACTAAAGTAGTTTGCCCGCACCCTCATATAGTTCCTTCAGTATACTTGAAATCAGAGGTGACGACAACCTATTTCTTTGTGGTACGAGTCGTCTTTTTTGCTGGGCTTTTCGTAGTTGTTTTGCGAGCGAAGCGGCCTTTGGCTGGAGTTGCGCTGGCGAGAAGTTCCTTAGCCTGCTCGTGTGTGATTGAGGCTGGCTCGGTGTCTTTTGGAATCTTGGCATTCTTTTTACCATCGGTAATATATGGACCGTAGCGACCCTTTAGAACCTTGATACCGTCGCCAAAGTCAGCGATATTCTTCTCGGCTTCAGCTTTGAGCTTTTCTTTATATAGTTCAAGAGCTTCCTGGAGAGTAATGGTGTGCGGATCGAGTGGTTTAATGCTGACGAAAAGCTTACCGATTTGAACGTATGGTCCAAAACGGCCGATGTTGGCTTTGATGTCATCCCCATCAGTGGTCGTACCAAGGATACGGGGTAGTTTAAAGGCGTGTAAGGCTTCTTCCAGCGTGACGGTTTCAATCTTTTTGCCAGCTGGTAGTGGCGCAAATTGTGGTTTGTCGTTTTCGTCCTCGGTGCTACCAAGTTGTAACATTGGGCCGTAGCGACCAAAACGTGCGAGGACTGGTTTGTTGGTTTTAGGATCAATGCCGATTTCGCGGGCTTGGGCAACGGTTGAGCGATCAATGCCGCCAGATTCAGCGATAAGTTTATGGAACGGTTTGTAAAACTCGTCGAGCATGCGGTTACGCTCAAGTTTACCTTGGGCAATTTCGTCGAATTCTTCTTCTACCTTGGCGGTAAAGCCGTAGTCAACAATCTGATCAAAGTGATTAGTTAAGAAGTCACTAACGACTTGTCCGGCTGCTGTTGGGACCAGTTTGCCGCGGTCAGCACCGGTTTTTTCCTGCACAACTTCACGGTTTACGGCACCGTCTTTCAGAGTGTAGACAATAACATCACGTGGAGTGCCTTCACCCTCACCTTTTTCGGCGTAGCCACGGACCTGAACGGTGTTAATGATCGTAGCGTAGGTTGATGGACGACCAATGCCAAGATCTTCAAGCTTTTTAACGAGCGCACCTTCGCTATAACGGGCTGGCGGACGTGCAAATAATTGCTTGGCAGCGGCTGTTTCTAGGTTTAGTGTGTCGCCGCTAGTAACGGCTGGCAGGATGTCAGCATCTTTTTTGCTACCACCATAAACGCGTAGGAAACCATCAAAGATAATAACTTCACCTTTGGCTTCAAAGACTTCTTTGGCGGTTGAAATCGCGATGGTCACAACTGTCTTTTCTAGTTTCGCTGGGGCCATCTGGCTAGCAAGCGTGCGGTTACGAATCAATGTATATAGTTTTTGATCATATTCGTTACTACTACCCCGCTCTTGGGCCATGTCGGTTGGACGGATAGCTTCGTGGGCTTCTTGGGCGCCGGCAGCTTTAGTTTTGAATTTGCGGACTTGACTGTATTCTTCACCGAATGTCGACGTAATATAGTTAGCTGCTGCAGCTAGTGCTTCCCCGCCCAGGTTTACTGAGTCGGTACGCATATAGGTGATCTTACCTTCTTGGTAGAGCTTTTGGGCGCTCGCCATAGTCGCTTTTGAGCCAAAGCCAAGGCGGCTGTTGGCATCCTGCTGCAAAGTACTGGTCGTAAACGGCGCGGCTGGGTTACGGGTGCTTGGGCTAGTGGTGATATTCGAGACGGTAAAGTTAGCGCCAATTAATGATTCGAGGAACGCTTGGGCTTCCTCTTCGGTTTCGAAACGCTTTGGTAGCTCAGCCTTGACGAGTTGTCCGTCGTGCATAAATTCTGCGGTGACCTTGAATGTAAACGATCCATTAAAGGTATCGATTTCGCGCTCGCGCTCAACGAGCAAACGAACGGCTGGCGACTGAACACGACCAGCGGATTTACCACCAGGGACTTTTTGCCAGACGACTGGAGATAATTCGAACCCTACTAGGCGGTCCAGGATTTGACGGGCTTGTTGGGCCTGAACCAGGCTCATATCTACTGTACGAGGATGTTTGACAGCCTCTTCAATCGCCTTCTTGGTGATTTCATGAAACACGATACGTTTTGTGGTTTTCGGATCAAGTTTCAGGACCTCACAAAGATGCCAGGCAATCGCCTCTCCTTCGCGGTCTTCATCGGTTGCAAGCCAGACTGTTTCGGCTTCTTTGACGGCGCGGCGTAGTTCGGCCACTGTCTTCTTTTTTTCAGAATCAATCTCGTATGTTGTCTCGAAGCCCTTGTCCACCTGGATTGGTTCAGTACCACCCTTTACCTTTTTGGCGATACTACGAATGTGACCAACACTTGAAAGGACGTGAAAATCCTTACCGAGATATTTCTCGATTGTTTTGGCTTTGGCTGGTGACTCAACGATAACTAGATTCTTGCTCATAAATTCCTTGTGCTTATATATTCAGCTAAACACAGTGACTAGTTATACGCAACTTGCC
>CAMLED010000057.1 GCA_946479115.1 uncultured Candidatus Saccharibacteria bacterium
GACGATTAACGCCCTCGTAGTTATCAAAGTTCGTACGACGGGCAAACTTCTCTACTTTGTCACCCGTTACGATAAAGTGGCCTGTCTCTTCGTCTTTTTCAACAATCCAAGCGTCTGACACTTGCTTATCACTCAGACTAATAACGACAGTGTCGTCATCGATTTCATCAATTTCTTTTTCAATACTACGAGCAGCGACGACTTTGGCGCGTAATGCACGGAGTACTTCTTTGACACCCTTATGTGCACTAGAAGAAATAGCAAACACTTCAGCTTTTTTACCCGCAACGGCGCGAACAGCATCAACTTGCATTTGAATCATTTCATCATCAAAGCTCTCAGCCTTAGTAAGTGCAATCACCTCTGGACGAGTGACGAGTTCTGGGCTGTAATTAGCAAGCTCTGCACGAATTGTCTTGTAGCTACCAGCGATATCGTCACTATATACGTCGATCATATGCAGCAAAACAGCAGTACGTTCAACATGACGGAGGAATGCATCCCCTAGCCCCTTGCCTTCACTGGCACCTTCGATCAGCCCAGGAATATCGGCAATAAGTAAACTACCGTCGTCAATGTCAGCGACGCCGAGGTTCGGTGTCAAAGTCGTAAAGGCGTAATCGGCAATTTCAGGGCGTGCGTTACTGACAACTGACAAGAAAGTTGATTTACCGGCATTCGGGAACCCAACGAGTCCCACGTCGGCCAATAGTTTCAATTCTAGCTCAGCCTCAAAGGTATCGCCTACTTCACCAAGTTCCGCGATACGTGGCGTCTGGCGAACCGATGATTTAAAGTGAGCGTTACCAAAGCCACCATCACCACCCTTGGCAATAACGATCTGTTGGCCATTTTGAGTCAGATCGGCAATAATCTCGCCATCGCGACGTACCAAGGTGCCAACAGGCACTTTGACGATCATGTCTTCGCCCGAGCGACCCTGTTTCTTTTGACCAGAACCATTTTGACCAGAAGTAGCTTTTAACTCAGGCTTGAACCGGAAGTCGATCAGCGTGTTAACATTTTCAGATGCCTCGAAGATAACGTCGCCACCTTTGCCACCGTTACCACCGTCTGGGCCACCCTTGTCGATATAGATTTCGCGGCGAAAGCTAACACTACCGTTACCACCTTTACCGGCCTGAATGAATACTTTTGCTGTGTCGACGAACATAATTATTACTAGTATAACAGATTCGCCCCTGTATTGACAGGGGCGAATGTAATTGTCTAACTATAGAGTCTAGTGAATGTAGTTAAAGCTGCCGACTTGGTTGGCTGGAATAATACGGTTATTAATCCAGTTATAACCACCGCCAGCGTAGTTATTCATCTCGCTGACAACAAGTGAACCGTCACCGTTAATCGCTTCAACGATACCAACGTGTCCATAGCCACCACCGTTCTGGAAGATAGCACCAACTTCTGGCACTGAGTCTACACGGAAGTACGCACTCAGTGACGAGTTCCACTGTGCAGCGTTACCAAGTGCACCTGATGGCAACGGGCGGCCCATTTCGTAGCGGCGCTCCCATGCATACCATGTACAGTTGCCCCAAGCGTTTGTATTACCTGGTGTCGTACCCTTGGTGTTACGGTGTGAGTTAAAGACTTCACCACCACCGAAACCACCGGCGTAACGGAAGTTACTGTAAACATTCGTCGTGAGCACACGAGCAGTTGGCGCCTGGTACCCAGGGCGTTCGTTTGTAGGCAAGATACCACTAGGTAGGACAATCTTGTTACCCACCACGAGGCCACTTAGCTCGAGGTTATTAAACGATGTAATACTTTGAGCCGAAGTGTTAAATTTGGCAGCAATACTTTCGACAGTATCACCGTTACGAACAGTGTAGTGGACACCGTCAACAGGAAGAATGGTTAATTCTTTACCTGCAGGTACGGTGCTCTCAGTAAGGCTGTTTGCCCACTTGACCGTATCAACTGAAATACCATATTGAGCAGCGATTGTATCAACTGTCTCACCATCCTTGACGATATGCTGTTTAACAGCGTGGTTGGCAGATGATAACTGAATAATCTGCGGCTTGGTAATAGTATTGGTATCGTTTTGAGCCAACTGGCTTTGAATAGCCAAAGATACCGATTGGTTGGCGATGTTAGTTGCAACTGGCAAGTTAGCACGACTGGCAATACCAGCAGCTACGTTAGTTGCCACAATCTGATCAACCGATGGCTGATCAGCAGCAGCGGACTCGGTTGCAACAATTGGGTTAATTGCGCTAGCGACATTATCTACTTTTTGTGGTGGTTGGTAACCGATAGCTACCATTGAAATGACTAGCAAGAATACACCAGAATATGCTGCAATAACAGTAGATTTAGGGCCACTCTTGTGTCGTTTTGAACGATAAGAGCGTCCAAGAAGCATTACTTGCTTCAACTGTGCAGTTTTCGCTTGAGCAAAGCTCATAGCGGATTCAGATTCACGAATGATCGTTCTCCTGCCGTCTGCATTACTGCAAAGGCTCTACCTTACTCTGTCTTACTTCTCGCAAATAGAACGGGATACTTGTCGACCTTATAATTAATTAGTATTAGGTTTAAAGTGTTTTTTAGTATCCTTGCGACATTTGTCGGTAGGCTCATTCATGATTTAAATTTCCCACTCGCAGAACTAATTCGTTATTAATTCTGTAATGTAAATCACAAATGTGCTAAAACCATTGTAACAACTCTTGTTTTATAAGTCAATTTATTTTATAGCTATGTATATTTGTCAAGTTTATGGCAAAGAACACTTGTACGCGCAGTGATTAACGATATTTGCCTCATGTTCTTCATTGGTATGGGCAAAATATGTTTTGTGATCATCACCACTAAGGAAATAGACATAGTCACCTGCTGCAGGCGCAGCGACAGCTTGCAAGGCGCTCAACCCAGGTGAACCAATTGGCCCAGGAGGCAATCCGGTATGTATACGGGTATTGTACGGTGATTCAAGTGTATGATCGCGCGGTACGCCCATTTTATCAGCCGCGTATTGATACGTCACATCGCTCCCAAGCATCATGCCATCCGCGAGACGCGTAAAGAATACTTGGGCGACTTGCTTTTGATCAGCAGGCTCAGACACTTCGCGTTGCACGATCGACGCGAGGGTAATGCCGTCATACAGGCTTAGCCCCTGCTGCTTAAAGCCATCAATCAGATTATTTTTTTCAATTTGTGTGTAATATTCCTGGAAAGTCCGACGCAAAATCTGCTCCACGGTAGATCCCGTAGCCATCTGATATGTCTGCCCATAAATATACCCCTCTAGATCAGCCGTCGCTGGCTTGCCCGCGAACAATGGTAAATCACTATAATCGGCTGCAAAACCAGCGTCAATCTCATCGGTGGTGAAACCAAGCTTTTCGAGCACCTGGCGGTGAGACGGTGTTTTGTCGGCAGTCTTAGAAACTGTGTTTAGTGTGGCGCCCGGGTAAAAGGTAACTGTAAATTCTTCGGCCGATCCTTTAGTCAGGCTTTCGACAATCTGAGGTGTACTAGAGGCTGGCGACAGCATAAAAGCACCGGCTTGAAGGCCATTTCGTGTTTTGGAAAGACGAGTATAAATATCAAAGGCTAATTGGCTATGAATCACTTTCTTGTCTTGGAGCAACTTTCCGATCTGAACCGGTGAGCTACCCTCTTTAATAATCACCTGCACTTTTGCAGCATCACTACCCGCAACAGGCTGCAGAGCAAGCATGTACCACGTAAAGAGTGCCGCACCAGCAATAATAATGAGGCTAATGATCCCAAGAATAGCCCATTTCAATACCCGTTTGCGAGGCGACCTAGGAGTATCGGCTACTGCCTGTACCTCAGCTGGCGCGGGTGTCACTGACGGCCGTGGCTGTTGTGATGGCGTCTCCTGCTGCTGAGGTTGCTGCGTATTTAACGGCTCTGTAGAAACTACCGGCCCTGTTTGAGGTGGTGTCGTCTGGGGGCGAACTGGCTTAATATCATTGTTCATAGTGTCTGCTCCATGTAATCCTGCAAAATCATTGTCGCTGCTAATGCGTCAATATCACCTTTGCTGTATGGTTTTTTGTATGATTGCAGACGCTGTTCTGCAAGAACGCTTGTCAGCGATTCATCTTGGAACACCAATGACGGGGCGATGTCCGTTAATTTTCCTGCAAACTGTTCAACATAGGCTGTTTGCGCCGTCGCCTCGCCCGATTGATTGCGCGGATATCCTACAACAACCGTATCGGCTTTTTCATCAATCACAATACGCGCAATCTGTTCGATCTCGCTACCATCTACATCAATTGTAAGAAACGGTACGGCAATACGAACACCGCTATCGCCTACGGCAACACCGATGCGCTTTTCACCCACGTCCAATGCCACAAAAGATTTATTTGTCGTCATTCAGCTTGAACTCTACCGTAATCTTCTTGGCGTCGTTTGGTGCCGATGTCACCCAGAATGGCCAGAATTTGATATCAACGTTTTCAACACCTGAAATCGCTTCGATGCTTGACTGAATATCGCCATAACGTTTGCCCTTGGCAGTATCCTTGATAACCGAGTCTTCAATCTTTGGACCAATCTTGGCCGTAGCGACAATATTTGCAGTGAATCCGTTTTCAACAGCATTTACGTTTGTAAATGTCACCTTACCGGCACCATTATCATAGGTGCGTTGATCTTTGAGGCCTTCTAGTTGCTTAGCAAAGTTAGCATCAAGGTAGTCATTCAGCTCATTTTTATCAACAGCGCTGAGACTATAGGTTATTTCACTTGTCAGTTTTGGTTTAGTACCAGCGACGACTTCTTGATCGACTGCAGGCGTTGATACTGGTGCGGCCTGATCAGCCTTAAATGTCTGGTCAACGACAACAACATCCTTGCCTAATTTAGCTGTCAGATCCTTTTTAATCGCATCTGTATCCTGCTGCTTCAACTGGTCAGTCTGTTTTTGAATATCCGCTGCCGTTACGACAGTGATGGTCTTGTCCGTACCACCAGCGGTTGAACCAACAATAGAGGCAGAGATACCAGATGGTGCGCCTGTTACTGCGCCATTTGCGCCGTTGCTACTAGCACCACGTTCGCTTGCTGTAATGGCAGCGTTGGCACCTTGGTAATTAGTGATGGTAATTGTCACACTCTCATTGGTTGTAAAGACCTTGCCGCCAGAGGTTGTCAGTGCGGTCCCCGCAGGGATAGTTGTACCTAAGTTACTAATATTGTTGGTCGAGAATTTAACCGTTCCTGTCGCTTTTTCACCTACTTCTTTTTTACCAGTAGCTTCAAAATCAACGCTCGCTGTTTTCTTGGTTTGTTGCGTTGCCATTTTAATTGTTTTGGCTGCGAGGTCAGTACTAAGATCATTTCCCAGTGTCACTGCATCATTTACAGATGAATCTGTTGTTCGTGCAGTAATCTGAACAGTAGCACGTGGCGCAAAGAAAATACCCCAAATCAAGAAAGCAATTAATAAAATCGCACCGGCAACAATCAAAATGAATTTCTTGCGGAAATCGCTGAAGTTTGGCACTTTGATGCCACTCTTTGTACGGGCCTTGGCTGGCGCCTGGCCAGGTGCTGGTGGTTGCGCACGTCGTGGCAATTCTTCGGCAACGTCTTCATCGATGGCCGCATCAACAGCTGCGTTATGAACTGGGATCAAAGCAGGGGTAACGCCGGCAGTTTTGGCATGTTCGCCAATTGGCAGCTGCGCACCATCAATAACGTCTTCGCCATCATCAACGGACAATGCTGCAATCTCTGCAATCTCTGGCTTGCTCTGCAAATTCTTGGCCACTGGCAACTTAGCAGATGCGGCAAGTGCCATCAATGCCGGGTTATTTGTAATAATTACCAAATGCTTTTTCGCCTGGGTGGCCGCGCGGGCCAACAAACGAAGGTTGACCGTACTTTGCAGCACGCCAATTCGCTTGGGCGGTACTAACGCAACGATTTTTGCATTAGCATCTTTAACCTTACCGAGAATTGCGGTAATGTCATCTTCTACATCAATGTATATAACGTCTTTATTCATGTTTATATGCGTAAGATTCGATTTAGTTTATCTTT
>CAMLED010000058.1 GCA_946479115.1 uncultured Candidatus Saccharibacteria bacterium
ATCAATCTGTGCATTACGGCGCTTGTAGCGTGGGGCATCGGCATATGGCGTCGTTAGCCAAGTGTCGATAATGTCTTTCCAGGCTTTGTCATCATCAGCAAGCACACGCGAAGGCAGACATAGCACATTACTGTCATTATCATTACGCGTCATCTTTGCTTCGTATGCATCCCAGATGATACTAGCACGAATCCCGCGGAATCGATTGGCTGCCATTGCCATGCCCTGACCGCCACCACAAATCAAAATTGCCCGTGCGTCATGCGTTGGATCGCCGAGGACTTTATGAGCTGCCGCGTGGGCAAATTCAGGAAAGTCGTCGTTAGGGTCTAATTCCGTATCACCAATGTCTTCGGCATCATATTTACGATCTTTTAAATATGCGAGGACCGCTGTTTTCATAGCGAATCCTTGATGATCCGCACCTAGATATATCTTCATGACTTTAGTATAAGCATTTTGACCGTAAAACAAAAGAACCTCGCACTAGTTTGCGAGGTTCTTTGCATTTTTATTAGCGGAGTGCGCGACCGGCGTCGGCAACAAGCTCGACAAGTCGGTTACTGTAGCCCCATTCGTTGTCATACCAGGCAACAACTTTAATCAAGTTGCCACCAACAACGTTAGTAAGTGGCAGATCAACAATTGCACTGTGACTATTACCCTTAAAGTCGCTACTGACAAGCTCTTCTTCGGTAACATCAAGGATACCTTGGTAGAATGGCTGCTTAGCTGCTTCTCGGAAGACAGACTTGATTTCATCAATCGTTGTGTCGCGTTTCAGTAGAACCGAGAAGTCACTCATGCTGACTACTGGGGTTGGGACACGCACACTCAGACCACCAAAGACACCTTCAAGTGCTGGGAGTGCTTTTGCAGCAGCGATGCTTGCGCCCGTCGTTGTTGGAACAATGTTTTCAGCTGCAGCACGAGCTTCGCGAAGATCCTTGGCAGGAGCATCCTGTAGCTTCTGACTAGCCGTGTAACTGTGAACAGTTGTCATCAATGCTTTTTCGATACCAAAGTGACTTTCTAATACCGCCATCACCGGTGTAATACAGTTAGTAGTACAGCTGGCATTACTGATTACATCAGTTGAACCTTCGATAGCATCTTCATTTACACCCAGGACAATAGTATCTGCACCTTCGCCCTTAGCAGGGGCAGATAAGACAACTTTCTTTGCCCCGCCACCATCGATGTGGGCGCGAGCTTTCGCTGGATCAACAAAGAAGCCAGTGCTTTCAATCACGACATCAACCTCGTAATCACGCCATGGAATAACCGCTGGATCTTTTTCAGCAAGAACAGCAATATGCTCGTCGTTTACGATAATTCCCGTATCGTCAAAATCAACCTTGTGCTGATACGTGCCGTACGAAGAGTCGTGCTTTAATAAGTGTGCTAATGTTTTTGTATCTGTTAAATCATTAATCGCGACGATTTTAATATCACTGCGATCAAATGCAATCTTGAATGCGTTACGACCAATTCGGCCAAACCCATTAATTGCGACCTTTATCTGACTCATACGTTCCCCACTCCTTTTAGAATAAGCTTTAGCATTTCACTGAACAGTATATACCGATGTTGTCATCAGTGCAAAATATTAGTGTACGGTCGTGGTTTTTTATTTCCCACTAGTGTTTTATACTAAAAGGACGATGAAAAAACGTGATTTGCTCGACCATGCAAAGCCTCATTACGAAGAGGACCAGTTACTCGAGCTTGAACACGCTATCGATTTTGCCACCAAGGCACATACTGGCCAAAAACGTAAAAGCGGCGAACCGTATATTATTCACCCGCTTCATGTTGCCGACACGCTGATCGACTGGGGTATGGATATTGATACCGTCCTTGCCGGGATCCTGCACGACACAGTCGAAGACACCGAGGCAACGCTTGATGAAATCGAAAACTTATTCGGCCGTGATGTCGCCTTCCTTGTTGATGGTGTCACCAAGGTTTCTCAAGCTCGTGCTGGTATGCAGGACCTAACGAATTATCTGCCACAAACTAAAGACAACTTATCAAAACTACTAATCGCCGTCGGCCAGGATGTTCGCGTCATTATCATCAAACTCGCCGATCGCCTGCATAACATGTCGACACTGCAGCACATGAAACCCGACAAGCAGAAAAAGATCGCGCGCGAGAGCCTCGAAGTCTTTGCGCCAATGGCCGATCGTTTAGGTATGGGCCGGGTGCGCATGCAAATCGAAGAATTAGCGTTTAGTTATCTCAATCCAGATGAATTCAAGCGCCTCAAGACACTCATGCAAAAACGTCTCGGCAAAAGCACTCGTAAGCTAGGGCTTGTTCGTGGTGAAGTCGAGGCTGAGCTGAAAAAGCACAATATTTCTTTCGAAGTAAACGGCCGCGTTAAAAGCATCTATAGCCTTCATAAAAAAATGAAGAAAGTAGATAACAATATCGATGATATCTACGATCTTATGGCATTACGTGTCATTGTTGAGAACAAAGAAGACTGCTACCGCGTGCTCGGCATCCTACACAGCATGTACCAACCGATGATCAGCCGCATTAAAGATTACATAGCGATCCCGAAACCGAATGGCTACCAAAGCCTTCATACAACTGTCATCACTCCGTCAAAACAAATTGTCGAATTCCAAATTCGCACCTTCGGCATGCATGAATACGCCGAGCGTGGTCTGGCTGCTAGCTTCCACTACCACGAACAAAAGTCAGCCAAAGATTACGCCAAGCGTAAAGGTAAATCATCGACGTTGCCTGCACAGCTGCAATGGATTTCGCAGCTACAAGAAGTTGCCTCGCGCCTTCGCGACAACGAAGAGATTTCTCAAGATCAGCTAAACATTGACCTATTTGGTAACCGTATCTTCGTCTATTCACCAAAGGGTGACCTCTACAACCTACCCGAAGGTGCCTTGCCACTTGATTTTGCCTATTTGGTTCACAGTGATATCGGCAAACACGCCTATAGTGTACGTGTAAATGGCAGCATCCACGCCTTTGATAAACCTTTGCAAAATGGTGATGTCGTTGAAATCGTCACCCGTAAAACAGCCGCACCAAAACAGGCCTGGCAAGAACTAGTCACCACGACTCATGCCCGCAACAAATTACGTGCGCATCTACGTCAGCTGGGTGTCATCGAAAGTTTGTCAGGCGCTGCCGCCATTATCCGCGAAAAAGCCACTCGCAAGAAAAAATAACCAGCTCGATCGAGCTGGTTATTTTATAAGCGATAGAACTATTTTTCGTTCCAACGCTTGATTGATTCGTGAATGATAGCTTTCGCTTCTTCGACGTCACCCCATCCCTTAACGACAGTACTACCTGGTTTCTTTAGGTCTTTGTAGTGTGTAAAGTGATGTTCGATTTGTGCGATCTTCTGCTTTGGTAAATCAGCAAGTGAATTAATTGCGTTACCTGTGTTGCGGTCGTCAGCTGGTACAACAACAATCTTGTCATCAACTTCGTCGTCATCAACAAACTTCATTACACCAATAACTTTTGCTTCAAGGAAGATGCCAGTTGCAAGCGGCCTGTCGGTAACGATAAGTGCATCAAGCTCGTCACCGTCTTCATCGAGAGTCTGTGGTATAAAGCCATAGTTAGTTGGTTTTGAAAAGATTTCAGGATCAACTCGATCAAGTTGCATAACCGCAAGGTCGCGATTCCATTCAATTTTATGTGAACTACCTTCTGGAATTTCAACAACAACGTTTACAACGCCGCCATCCACATCACCAGGGGTAAGAATTTGGTTAAAATCAGCCATATGTGTCTCCGTTATTTACTGTTCCTATTGTATCAAATTTGGTATACTTAGCAGTAATTATGTTAGTTATCGGTCATCGTGGGGCAGCTGGCAGTGCGCCAGAAAATACACTTGAAGCCCTGCGCGCCGGCGTAGATGCTGGTGCCGATATGCTTGAATTCGACATTCACCTTACCAGTGACGGTATTCCCGTCCTGCTACATGACAATAACCTTGTCCGGTCTCACCGTAAAAATGTATTCGTTAATCGCGCTACATTTCAGCAGCTAAAAGATCACACCGCTGACAGCCGTAACCCCATTGTATCTCTCGAAGACGTCTTGAATGAATTTTTTGGTGAAGTTCTCCTCAATATAGAGATCAAGCAACGTGGCATGGCAGAACCTGTTATCGCACTACTAAAAAAGAAGTTTGTTAAACGTAAAAGTGATTGGGATTTATTTGTCTTTTCGTCATTTTTGCCTGGTGAATTAGGAAATATTCGCAAGCTCAGTGCTAATGCAAACTTATGGCTACTCCATAAACGCAATCCATTTATTTTCATCGCGTTTGCACGCCGCCTTAATCTAGACGGTGTTGGCTTTCATCGCCTTTACATTAACGACTTTGCGCTGGCTATCGCCAAAAAGACCGATTTATTCACCTATGCCTACACAGTTAATCGCTTTGGCGCAGCTAAACAGCTAAACGAGCGTGGACTCGATGCTGTTGTCACTGACTACCCTAAACAAATCCAAGACGGATTCTCGAAAAAACACTAAACGGTCGCAGGATTATCCAAATACTCTCGAATAGAGAGTGCTGCTGTCGCGCCTTCACCGACTGCACTCGCAATCTGCATAGTTGCACCACTACGAACATCACCACTAGCAAATACGCCGGACATTGTCGTCGACAGATGCTTATCGGTCTTAATCAGACCCTGTTCGTCAAGTTCAACTGGTGATCCCTTTAGAAATTCAGTGTTTGGCTTCAAACCAACAAATACAAAGACACCGTCTGTTTCAATCGTGACAGGCTGACCATCCTTAGTAGCCTTGACTGATACAACCTTGCCTTCTTCGGCAACAATTTCATCTGTCGTCGTATTAAGGTGCACGGTGATCTTGCCATCATCAACAAACTTTTGAAGCTCGTGCTGCAAAACTTCACTGGCTTTAACAGTGCTGCGAACCAATAGGTCAATGTGCGTCGTAAAGCGTGTCAAGAATAATGCCTCTTGGATTGCAGAGTTACCACCACCAACAACAACCAGGCGCTTTTCGCGGTAGAATGCACCGTCGCATGTCGCACAGTAGTGAACGCCACGACCGTAATATTCAGCTTCACCCGGAACACCGATCTTATTGTAGTCACTACCGGTTGCAATCAGCACCGTTCGAGCTTTAACATCCTGCCCGTCAATCGTCAGTGTCTTGTGATCGCCATCGTCACGGATCGCCGATACTTCACCAAATTCAATTTCAGCACCGAAGCGTTCGGCCTGTTTCTGTAATTGATCAGCAAGTGTTAAGCCTGGGATTCCTTCTGGAAAACCCGGGTAGTTATCAACCTGATCGGTAATCGCTGCAAGGCCACCAATAACACCCTTTTCGTATAGTACGGTTCCAATATCTTCGCGAGTGGTATACACAGCCGCTGCAAGCGCACTTGGACCCGCACCGATCATAACAACGTCGTGAATTTTAGTTTCCATAGTAGTTCAATAGCTCCTGTGGTACTGGAATTGCAGCTGGCTGCTCAATTGCCATAACAATAAATTTAATTGGAGTATTTGGTGGAATATTTTCACCGCTACCTGTTTCGCCGTATGCTTTAGCTGCGGGAATTGTTAGTTCACGAATACCACCGAGTTTCATGCCTTTAACGCCCTCTTCCCAGCCAGTAATTAAACCTGTTCCGTTAATTGGCGCTTTTAATTTACCATTCTCGATCGACTGATCAAAGACCTTGCCACTCGGATTCCAACCAATATAGTATGCGGCATACGCAACACCCTCTTTAACTTCAGCGCCCGTTCCAACCTTTAGGTCAGTTGTCTTTAATTCGGTCACACTCGCAGCATCGAAAGCGGCAGGTGTTGATGCAAACTGGCTAAACTCTGGATAGTATTTATCTGACAGTTCTGTCGTCTGAGCATTAACCTGTTTTTGATAATCGGCAAGTAATTCATTCTTGCGACTTTCGTCAGTTGCTAAGTTTTTTGGCTGCAATACCATAGCAGCAAAGCCACCTAATGTTCCGACCACCATAACGGCAGCAATGATCC
>CAMLED010000059.1 GCA_946479115.1 uncultured Candidatus Saccharibacteria bacterium
ATCGCACGACAATTTCAGATCAAGATTTGGAATTTAGCCAAGGTGATTACAATGTTGAGCTAGTCTTAGCGCTTGGCGTCAAAGAACGCGACAACCTCGACAAAGCGCTTGCCGCACACGGCCGTATCCTGCACGATGCAACTGTTGTAACCATGAGCGCTGGTGACGTCAGCAAGCTCGGCAGCATTGATTGGCACGAGCCAAATGCCAGTAGCTTGAGTGAAATGCTGGTCAGTCTGACTGATGCACTCAAGGAAGACGCAGAGTTATTAGACGAACAGATCGCCACTGCGTTCCTAACTGGTATCGTCGCGTCGACAGATCGCTTTAGTAACAATAAGACATCATCAAAAGTGATGACAATCGCCGCCCAGTTGATGGCAGCTGGCGCTAATCAACAATTGATTGCTGCAAAACTTGAAGACGGCAATGAGATTAGCAGTTCAACATCTGCAGCGAAACCTGAAGCTGAAACCGAAACCGAGGAGCCGCATGCTGATGGCACGACTGATCTGTCAGAGGGTAAGTCAACCAAGGTAAGTCGTTCACAGTCTAAAAAATCTGCACCATTAGCTCCGCCAAAAAAGGATGATGGGTCGCTCATCATTACACATGGCGTAGATGCTGCTATTGACGCCGCTACTACTGAAACAGCCACGCGTCAGCAAGAAGAAGCGGTTGAACAGGCTCAAGAAACGTTAGCGCAGCAACTTCCAACAGTAGCTCCAGCGGCTGCACCGCTCGCTGAACTTGAAAAAGATTTGACCGAAGCAGCAGCTGAAACCACAGAGCTGCCAAAAATCGTCACCAAGCCTCAACCAACACTTGCTGGTCCAGTCAGCGATGATGTATGGAAAAGCGCGCAGACGCCAAGTATGGGCGGGACATTAAATGCAACGGCCGAGCAAGCTGCCGAAGATCAGCGTAAAGCCGAAGAAGATGACCGTAATCACACGATTTTGACTCATTCAAACGGTGATTATATTAGCAGCAGCGATGCACCAAGTTTCCAGGCACCTCTAAATGCCGCAAACGCACCAAGCGATGAAGCGTCAGTGCCAGACGTATTCGCCGCTCCGCCAAATGCTACCGAGTCGGTACCGCTGCAGTACGAAGAAACACCAGCGCCAACGCCAGCGTCTCAGACAATGGTAACTTTGGCTGATATTGATGAAAAGAACCGCCAGCCACACGAAGAAGCACGTGCTGCTGTTGATGCTGCCTTTGGTGCAGTACCATTTACACCAGCTAATAACCCCGAAGCCTCAATTGGTAGCCAATTAATGGGCGAAGTTACACACGACGAGCCGGCACCTGCGCCAGTTGCAACGCCGCCAATGCCTGACTTCTCAACCTTGCCACCGCTCCCGCCAGCGCCAACCTTGCCGCCAGAGAAACTTGAGGATGTTCTGCCAGCACCAGTTGCACCGGCACCAGATCCGACACAAAGTGATCCAGCTCAATTCAAGATTCCTGGACAACAATAAATATAAAAAGACGGCATCAGCGCCGTCTTTTTTAATGCTTAACGATAAAGTGGTTTATACCGAGTCGATCAGCTAAACGATCGATACAGGCCTGACCATCAGCTCGTTGTGTGCGATGAGTGTGAATGATCTCAAGTAATTGATCGCGGTACTGCGTCGCATCGATTGTTTCGGTAATTTCACTCGCAGGTCGTCCAGCTTCCATATATAACCAATCGATATTTTCAGCAGGCAAGTCGGTATCTGA
The DNA here is from genome assembly GCA_946479115.1 of uncultured Candidatus Saccharibacteria bacterium. The sequence goes on from CAMLED010000059.1 coordinate 1,735, forward strand.
CAGGCAGCTCTGTCGTAGCCGTGTGACACGTGCATCATGTCGTTTTAGGTAGTAGAAGGCGTAGCTGGCTGCGCGTGCGGCAACGATATGATCAATATGGCCAGTAATACCATTAAGGTCCATAGATAGGCATTCAACCTCAGTATCGGACGGTGCGGCATCAATGATCGGCTGCATGATCTCAATGATGCGGCGACTGGCTTCAATCATCGTGTGGTTACCGAGATGACCGTCTTCATAGCCCAGATAATGCATCTTATGTGCGCCAATCAGCGCGCCTGATGTTTTCCATTCCTCAAGCCGTACGGAGCCGAGATTTGGCACATTATCAGGGTTAGTACCGCCGTCACCATTCGTGAGGAGCATAAGGTGTAGCTCGGTACCAGCCGCTACTTCTTGGAGCAAAGTACCAGCTGGACCAAACGCTTCGTCGTCAGGGTGGGCAAAGATAGCAAAAATAATCTTTTTCATGTCCTTAGTATAGAATAGAAAAGATGACTGACGGAATTATTCTTATTGATAAACCAGCTGAAATGACGAGTTTTGGTGTGGTGGCGCGTGTGCGTCGTGTTTTGTCACAGGCGGCGGGCAAGAAAGTAAAGGTAGGTCATACTGGCACGCTTGATCCGTTTGCAACCGGTCTGATGATTTTGGTTATTGGTAAAGAATGTAAGAATGCCGAAAAATATTCCAAGCTTGATAAGGTCTATGAGGCGACATTTCGTCTAGGGCAAACGAGCACCACAGGTGATCCCGAAGGCGATTTAACCGATGTTTCTGATCGCCAACCGACTCTCGAGGAAATTAAGACTGCACTGGCGCAGTTTACGGGCCAGATTATGCAGCGCCCGCCAATCTTTAGTGCTATCAAGATTGACGGCAAGCGAGCCTACCGACTGGCACGCGATGGAGCAGAGATTGAAATTCCTGAACGCCCTATAACGATTCATAGTCTAGAGCTTATCGATTATACCTATCCAGAGCTAAAAATCCGCACCCATGTTGGCAGCGGTACCTATATTCGTAGTCTGTGTGTTGATATCGGCAAAGTGCTTGGAACTGGCGCGTATTGTACGCAGCTTCGTCGTACCTCGATTAGCAAATGGACGCTTAATGAGGCGCAGACACTGGAGGAATTCGGTGTCTCTGACTAAGGTGTTGAAAACAGTGCAAAACTCTGCTATAGTACATTGTTGATGATTACAGCAGAAAATAAAGCCAAGGCATTTGCTTTGACACAGACGCACAAAAACGACGTTGGTAGCCCACAAGCCCAAGTGTCAGTTTTGACGACTCGTATCAAAGAGATTACCCTTCACCTGCAGACTAACAAGCACGACCACATGGCTCGTCGCGGTCTGATTCAGATGGTGGGTCGTCGCAAACGTTTGCTCAAGTACCTCGAAGCCAAAGACTTCGATGCATACAAGGCAACCGTCGCCGCTCTCGGACTCCGCAAATAATTGCGGAGTTTTTTTATGCTCACTCTTAGACTGTAACCAGCTGTGCACCACCCAGTGATAGGTGTATACTTATGCTTATCATGAGCAAGCAGGCAATTATTCACATCGACCATCTGACAAAGCGCTACGGCAAGGCTGCCGCCATCAATGACGTGACGTTTACGGTTGAAAAGGGAGAAGTTGTAGGCTTCGTAGGGTTGAACGGTGCGGGCAAGTCAACAACCATCAATATAATGATGGGATTTTTGAAGGCTAGTGCCGGGACTGTTGAGCTGTTTGGGCAGACAGTCACTCCGCAAACAGCGCACCGGACACACCAAAAGGTTGGTTTTGCCAGTGGGGACATGAGCTTATTTGCTAATCTTACAGGCGAGCAGTATCTGGCATTCCTGAGCCGCCGCTATAAACTAAAATCGCAGCAACGCGTTAGCGAACTATGTAAGCGTTTTTCACCGCAGCTAGATAAAAAGATTGCTGATCTTTCTAGGGGGAATAAACAAAAAATAGCCCTGATCGCTGCTTTTATGACGAACCCTAGCCTGGTTATCCTCGACGAGCCGAGCAGTGGCCTGGATCCACTTATGCAACAAGCTTTCATTGAACTTGTCCGTGAAGAAGCTGAAAAGGGAACGACGATCTTTATGTCATCGCACTACCTAAATGAAGTGGCGGATGTGTGTAGCCGAGTACTATTGATGCGCAGTGGTGAGCTGGTGAAAGATATTCCAGCGCATCAGTTGGCTGGCGCAAGTGGAAAGATTGTCCGTATCATCAGTAAACGGATCGTGATTCCACCAAAAATGGCCGAATCAGTATCTGAAAATAAAACGCCAGATGGCTATGAGTTATCCTTCGTTTTTAAAGGCCAGCCGATGCATTTGCAACACTGGCTAACGAGCGTGCCCCAGTTGATTGATTTTACGATTACCGAGCACGATCTTGAAACCGCTTTTAGTGATATTTATGCCATGCCAGCAGACAAGGAGCGCCATGTTTAATCTGTTTACGAAAACTCTCTATGATAAACGAGCTTTTATTATTGGTTGGAGCTTGGGTTTGATGGCGGTCGGTTGTTTAATGATGTTGTTTTATCCAGCCTTTCACCAGGAAAATGGGATCGATGAGCTCGTCAAGAACTTACCAGCGGCTTTTCAGGGCCTAGTGGGTGATCTTGGGAACTTAAAGCAACTGTCGACCTATGTTGGGAGTCAGTTGTTTGACGTGCGTATTCCGATTTTGGTGAGCATTCTATCAATTATCCTTGCTGTAGGGCTGACGATTGGCGAGGAAGAGAAAGGGCAGCTACGCACACTTATCGCACTACCGATGAGTCGTGGACGTATTTTGTTTAACAAATGGCTAGCGATCGTTGCTATTTGTTTTATGACAACGGTGGCGACGGCTATCGGTATTGAAATAGGCCTGGTTGCAATTGGCGAAACGCTCGACTGGATGATCGTATTACGACTCAGCGCGATGATGTGGTTGCTGTCGGTTGCGCTTGCCACGGTGATCTTCGGAATTGGTCTTGCGACTGGCAAGCGGGGGTTAACTATGGGACTTGCCGTAGCGACAACTATCGGTAGTTTTATCCTAACGACCTTTGCCCGATCGGTTGAATGGTTGCAGTCATATGAACATGCTTCGATCTTTCATTATTTCCCAGCGGCGACTATTGCGAAGAGCGAAATTGCACTTAGTGACGCCTTGGTCTACGTAGTGATTATCATCGTCTTCCTCGCGATTGGGATTCTCGGTTTTCGCCGTCGTGACGTTCGATAGACTACAAGAAAATTAATACATGAAAAAAGCTCCTCCATTCCTGCGTAAATCGCAGGAATGGAGGAGCAAGTGTGTCTACGCGTCGTCTATTCGCTGATCAACTTAGAAATTGATCGTAATGTTTGGAAGTGATGTCAGCGCCCAGATAATGAAATTCCATAGCCATGTGATGGGATGGTTGATCCACCAGCTGAGAGCAGTATTGATCCACGGCGCAAGGATAGCCAGCGCCTGTAGGCCAATCCCAAACCAGAACAACCACCATTTTGTCTCTGTGGTGATGTAAAGATAGCCAGCGATGACTACTAATATACCAAGAAGTACGCTGCCGCCGATTGTGAAGCTACTGGAGAGAAAGCCTTCGCCAATTGTCCAACTGGTAATGTTGCGGGTAATGCTTTCGCTCAGCGACGTAATAAGTGGCGTTGAGCTAATGGAGGCCACAATAGAACCTGCTGCGAGCAGATTGAATATGTCGGCCAGTAGGTCAACGAGCTTACTGCTTTCAGGGCTTGTATTCTTGCCGATGCGACGAGCCAAGATCAGGAAAAGCCATGAGGCGATAAGCCCGATGAGCCAGCCTGGAATAGGCAAGAAGCCGGATTCGTCGACAATTGCTTGAGTGGGTTGATGTAAAGCGACTTGCATGATTGCTCCTTAGGAACTAGACGACGCGGACATGCACTCCACCATGATAGTGCAGATTTTTTATAAATACAAGAACTTACTTTTATCGTCAAATCTATGGTCAAGTTGAAATAATTATTTATTGAGGGAGTAAGGTATAATAGATACAACGCACACCGCAGGCGGTCTAAGTGGTGGATACAGTATTTCTAATTATAGAAAATCTGCACCCGTTACTTATTCGCCATTTCAATACAGGTGAGTGAACAAAAAAGGAGGACACATAATGTCTACTATTAACCCTACTGGTAAGGAAATTATTTCTGTTAC
>CAMLED010000060.1 GCA_946479115.1 uncultured Candidatus Saccharibacteria bacterium
CAATTCGATAAGCTTGAAATGGAGAGCTTTACATCTGGTGATGATGGCGCCAAAGAGCACTTATTCTTTGTTGCAATTCAAGAATATCTTCTTGCAACACTCGGATTGCCATACCAGGTTATCCAGAAGTGTACCGTTGATATCGGCAAGCCAAATGCTCGCGGTATCGATATGGAAGTGTGGCTACCGGGACAAGATAAATACCGTGAAACCCATACGGCCGACTACATGACTGATTATCAATCTCGTCGTCTAAAGACGCGTGTCCGCCGTGAAAACGGAGACCTTGAGCTGGTTCATACGAATGATGCAACCGCTTTTGCGTTAGGACGCATTATGATTGCAATTATTGAAAATGGCCAACAGGCCGATGGAACAATCGCTATTCCGACTGTGCTGCAGCCATACCTCGGTGGCAAAACTACGCTGTAAGTCCTGCTCCAGTGCTATAATAGAGATACAAATCGTATACAAACACAGGAGGGTAGCATGATTGCAACAATCGATATCACTGGAATTAAATACGACATCGATGAAACAACTCGAAAATATGTCACACGAAAGCTCGGACGGCTTGATCGCTACCTGCCGCGGCATGCACGCAAAAGCGTGACCGTCGATGTTCGCTTGCGTCAAATTGATGCTGATCATGGTAATAAATATGAAGCCGAAGTTGTTTTAAATGTGCCGGACAAGCGACTTACCGCGCGCGACTCAACAGTGAACATGCTAGCGGCTGTTGATATTGTCGAAGCTAAAATTGCTACTCAGCTACATAAGTACAAAGAAGCGACGATTCCACACGTCGGGCGTCGTGGCGTATTAGGCCGATTTAAACGGGGGTACGCCAGAGAAGCGCAGTAGGTAACATACGCTACCCAGAAAAGCCCCTTGAAAAAGAGGCTTTTCTTATGTCTAGCTACTTTTATCTGAGGCGCAAACAGCGTATAATACCAAATAGTATTTGACAGAAATTGCAGGTCAGCGAGGGGATTCTAAAAAAGATGGTTAGTCGACAAAAAGCGTTAACAAAGGTGTTTGGCGATCCGCAAGTGCGGTTGTTGAAAGTGTTACAAAAGAAAGTTGAAGCGGTTAATAACCTTGCTGATACGTATAAAAAAATGACCAAGCCTGAACTTCGTAAACAAACGATAGTTCTTAAAGAACGTTTGGCACAAAAAGGCGTGACGCTCGATGACATTCTTCCAGATGCCTTTGCACTCGTACGCGAAGCGGGTGATCGTGTCCTAGGCATGCGACATTTCGATGTCCAGCTCATTGGTGGTATGGCCTTGCATGATGGTAACGTTGCTGAAATGAAAACTGGTGAAGGTAAGACTTTGGTTGCGACACTCCCAGTTTATTTGAATGCGCTTGAAGAAAAAGGTGTCCACGTCGTTACCGTAAATGATTACCTAGCGCAACGTGACGCTAGTTGGATGGGTCAATTGTATGATTTCCTCGGTATGAGTACTGGTGTTATCATTAACGACGCCTCATTTGTTTACGACAAGGACTACGACAATGAAGATCACACTGATCCACGTATGCGTAAACTTCGTCCTGTCACACGTAAAGAAGCCTATGCTGCTGATATTACCTACGGCACAAACAATGAATTCGGTTTCGATTACCTGCGCGACAACATGGTTAACGAAATGGAACTACTCCGTCAGCGTGAACTAAACTTTGCGATCGTCGATGAGGTTGACTCAATCTTGATTGATGAAGCGCGTACGCCACTGATTATTAGTGCACCAGCGGCTGAAAACCCTGATAGTTATTATCAATTTGCAAAAATCGCCGCTCGTTTGACCGAAGAAGACTACGTACTTGATGAAAAGCGCCGTAGTGTCGCATTGACCGACGAAGGTGTTGAAAAAGTCCAAAAAATGTTGGGTATAAAAAACTTATACACACCAGATGCTGTTCGTTCTGTCTATCACATGGACCAGGCGCTCCGCGCTCAAACAATTTTCAAACGCGATAAAGATTACGTGGTGACTAATGACGGTGAAGTGATCATTGTCGACGAACACACTGGTCGTCTAATGCAAGGTCGCCGTTATAACGAAGGTCTGCACCAGGCAATTGAAGCTAAAGAAGGCGTTGCTGTCTTGCAAGAAAGCATGACACTGGCAACCGTTTCATTCCAGAACTATTTCCGCTTGTACAACAAATTGTCTGGTATGACCGGTACAGCATTTACTGAAGCCGAAGAATTCCAGCAAATCTACAGCCTGGACGTTATTCAAATTCCATCAAATCGTCCAATTGCACGTATTGATCACGAAGATCTGATTTTCAAAACCGAAAAGGGTAAGTTGAAAGCAGTCGCTGATGCGATCAAGGAATATCATGCACAAGGCCGCCCAGTCTTGGTTGGCTCAGCATCGATTGCTAAAAACGAATTGATCGCTGCATGGTTAGATAAAGAAAAGATTCCATACGAATTATTGAACGCCAAGAACAACGAACGCGAAGCTGCGATTGTTGAAAAGGCTGGTCAAAAAGGTGCAATTACGCTTGCAACCAATATTGCCGGTCGTGGTACCGATATTGTTCTAGGCGAAGGCGTTAAGGAACTTGGTGGACTCGTCGTGATTGGTTCAGAGCGTCACGAATCTCGTCGTATTGATAACCAGCTTCGTGGACGTGGCGGTCGCCAAGGTGACCCAGGTGAGACACAATTCTATGTGAGTACCGAAGATGATCTTATGCGTATTTTCCAAGGTGAGCGCATCGCTGCTCTTATGGACCGATTAGGTGTTGATGAAGACACGGCTATCCAAAATAAGGCCGTTTCGAAAACACTCGAAGCTGCGCAAAAGCGTGTCGAAGGTTACAACTATGACACTCGTAAAAATGTTGTTCAGTACGACAACGTGATTAACCGTCATCGTCGTGTCGTCTATGTGATGCGTCGCAAGATTCTAGAGGGCGATAATATCAAGCCAGAAATCCAACGCTTGATTGACGAAAAACTTCGTGAGCTAACGGTGGTTCCGGCTAAAAATAATCGTAATTTTGCTGAGCAGTTTGAAACTGTGTTCCCAACAACAGCTAAAACGATTGAAGCAATCGGTGCTGAAAAGAAAGATAAGCTACGATTCGAACTCGCTGAAAAGGCAGTTGCAAAACTATATGCAGCCAAAGAAAAAGAGCTTGGCGAAGAAGTGATTCGTAAAGTTGAGCGCGAAGTGTACCTACAGGTGCTCGATACGTTATGGATGCAACACCTTGAAAACATGCAGCATCTTCGCGAAGGCATTCACTGGAGAAGTGTTGGTCAACGGGACCCATTAGTTGAATACCGTAGCGAATCACAGCACTTGTTTGATAGTCTGCAAGCGATGCTTCGTGATGAAGTGCTCCGTTCGATTATGCATGTTCACGTTCATGATGTTGTGGCTAGTCAGCCAGAAGATTACGATACGGAACTGACTCGTCTTGCTGAGCATGCGGTTGAAAAGGGTGTCAACGAGATTACTGGTGGTGAAGAGAATCGTGACGATGATTTCAAAACCAAAAAAGCGAAATCTCCTACTGATGTGAATCGTCAAAAAAATATCGTTCGCAAAAAGAAAAAAGCGCAACGACAAAATCGTAAAGTAAATCGCAAATAATAACGGGCGGCAGGAAGTAACTACATATGAAACACACCGTTCAAGAAGTGCGATTAAAAAACGGAGCGCGCGGCCTCTTTATTGATATTCCCGGCGCAACCGTAATGAGCTTTCAATTCCAGTTCCGCGCTGGTAACCGTTACGTTCGTAACAAAGATATTTACGAAACTGCTCACATTATGGAGCATATGGCGTTTGGTGCGAATGCCAAATACAAGTCAGAACATGAATACGAGGCCGATTTCACTAAAAACGGTGCATACCACAATGCCTATACGAGCGATCTTTCGATGGTCTATGTTGCCGACTGTGCTGATTTTGAATGGGAACGTATTTTTGCACTGCAACGCGTTGCTATCTGCCAGCCAAAATTCAACGGTGAAGAGCTAGAAGCCGAAAAGGGCAATGTAAAGAGCGAACTTACGGGTTATCTTAACAATCATAACCGCGTGTTGTGGCCAAAGATCCAGCAACTACTCGGTGAGGATGTGTATACGTTCTGGCAGCGTTTGCAAACGATTCAGAACGTTAGCCTGGCTGATATTCGCGAACATCACAAACGAACTCACACGGCGAATAATATGTGCTTTGTGATTGCTGGCAAGCTCAAAGGTCGCATGACTGAGATTCGTCGTCAACTTGAAGAATGGGAGCTGCCTGAGGGCGAGCGTTTTGCAGTACCGAAGGACATTCTCACCAGTGCTAACCCAACCCTTATTCGCCGTAAGGAAGCGTCAAATCTTACCTTTGGCCTATCGATTACAATGCCCCGCGAATTGAATGACGAGGAAGCAGAAGCTATGAATTGTCTGGATCAAATCCTTACAGGAACAATGCACTCGCGCATTTATGGCGCTGCCCGTAAAAAGGGACTAGCCTACGGAGTATTCTCTGATACGTCGGTTGGCTTTCATGACAGTAGCTGGGACTTTGGCGGTCAGGTAAACCTCGAAACATCGGGAGACTTATTTGACATTATTGTCCGTGAAATTAAACATGTTCTTGATGGCAATATTACCGAAGACGAACTTGCGGCGGCTAAATCATACGCGCTTGGTCGTTATCAAATGGGTGCTCAAACAGTGGCTCAGATTAGTAATTTCTATACTGGTCGCTACTTTGCCGATGGTATCGTTAAAGATTACGAGAAAGTACCGGATTCAATTCGTAAAACAACTCGTGAATGTATTATTAATACTGCTCGTGAATTTATCGGCAGCGACGCTTGGGTACTTGCGGGTGTCAGCAGTGGTGAAAAAGAAGAGATTGTTGAATTAAATGATAAATTAGCGACTCTCTTTCAGACGGAGTAAACTAGCTATATGAAGATTGCAATTGCGGGTTACGGAGCCGAAGGCGAATCGAACTATCGCTATTGGAACACGCCAGATAATCAGGTAGTTATTGTTGACGAACAGCAGCCGGCTCGTACTGTACCGGTCGACGCATCATTGATCGTTGGCGAGGATGCGTTTTCAAAGCTTGAGGGCTATGATTTGGTTATCCGCACTGCGGGACTTGCGCCGCATAAGATCAAGACTGATGCAAAAGTGTGGTCAGCAACGAATGAATTCTTTGAAAAATGTCCGGCGCCAATTATTGGTGTCACTGGTAGCAAAGGCAAGGGGACGACCAGTAGCTTAATTGCTAGTATGCTTCGCTCTGCTGGTAAAACGGTTCACTTGGTGGGTAATATCGGTGTTCCGGCGCTCGATACGTTAAACGATATTCGCGCCGATGATGTTGTCGTCTACGAACTTAGCAGTTTTCAACTATGGGATGCTGAACGGTCGCCGCATATTGCAGTGGTACTTATGATTGAGCCTGATCACCTTGATGTTCACCATGACTTCGAAGATTACGTTCAGGCGAAAGCAAATATTGCGCGTTACCAAACAGCGGCGGATTACGTAATTTATAACGTATCTAATCAATCATCGACGCTGATTGCTGGGTTGTCTGCTGCACAGCAAATTCCGTATCAAACAGAACAATCGGCTTGGGT
>CAMLED010000061.1 GCA_946479115.1 uncultured Candidatus Saccharibacteria bacterium
AATCTCAAATTAGAAATTTCTGTATCATTGCCCACATCGACCATGGTAAGTCGACGCTTGCTGACCGTATGCTGGAACTGACAGGTACTGTCCAAAAACGTGATATGAAATCACAGTTGCTCGACAGTATGGATTTAGAGCGTGAAAAGGGAATTACGATTAAACTTGCACCAGTCCGCATGTCACATAAGGGCTATGATCTAAACCTAATTGATACACCGGGTCATGTTGATTTTAGTTATGAAGTAAGCCGCTCGCTTGAAGCGTGTGAAGGTGCAATCTTGGTAGTTGATGCCAGCCAAGGTATTCAGGCGCAAACTCTTGCCAACGTTTATTTGGCACTAGCTGCTGATCTGACAATTATTCCTGTACTAAATAAAATTGATCTTCCGGCTGCCGATGTACCGCGTGTCTCAGCTGAAATTATTAATCTGCTCGGTTGTAGCGACGATGATATTCTCAAGATTAGCGCTAAGACAGGCGAGGGTGTCATAGAAGTGCTTGATGCTGTGGTTGAGCGTGTAGCACCGCCAAGTGGGCAGCCAGAATCTCCGACCCGTGCCCTTATTTTTGATAGTTATTATGATGATTATCGTGGTGTGATTCTATACACCCGTGTTGTTGACGGCACGATTAAAAAAGGCGACACGATTCACATGCTCGCTACCAGTGCCGATGGTATTGCGTTAGAAGTTGGTGCATTGAATCCAACTATGAAAGCTGGCCCTGATCTATCGACTGGTGAAATTGGCTATATCGTCACCAACCTTAAGACGACTCGTGACGCCAAAGTGGGTGATACGGTGACAACCCGTCGTTCTCAAGCAAGCGACATGTTGCCCGGCTATCAAAACGTTAAACCATTTGTGTATGCCGGCTTTTTCCCCGTTTCAAACGAAGATTACCAAGAGTTAAAAGATGCCGTTGAAAAACTAAGTCTGAGTGATTCGGCGTTGCAATTTGAACCAGAGAACTCGCCTGTCCTTGGATTTGGTGTTCGTATCGGATTCCTGGGACTGCTCCATATGGACATTGTTCGTGAACGGTTGGAGCGCGAATATAATCTTGACTTGGTAGTGACTAATCCGTCAACCGATTATCAAGTGAGCCTGGCTGATGGTACGCAGGTTGATATTAAAAGTGCTAGCGATCTACCTGACGTCTCAAGGATTAAAGAGATTCGTGAGCCGTGGATCAAAGGTGAAATTATCGTACCGAAAGATTATATCGGTGCGGTGATTCAGCTGATCGTAAACAAGCGTGGACAACAGCGCAATCTTAGTTATATCGACGAACGAGCATTAATTAGTTTCGAGGCACCACTTGCAAACCTGCTGACTGATTTTTATGACCAACTAAAATCTGTCACTAGCGGCTACGGTAGCTTTAACTACGAACTTGATAAATATATTGTCGAAGATTTGGTCCGTGTAGATTTTTACGTGGCTGGTGAAATTGTTGATGCACTTAGCGTTATGGCGCACCGTTCAGAATCACAGCGTCTGGGACGTGAAATTGTCGATAAATTAAAGGAAGTGATTCCACGTCAGAATTTCCAAGTAGCGCTACAGGCGGCTATTGGTGGCAAATTTATCGCTCGCGCTGATCTATCTGCCTATCGTAAAGATGTGACGACGGGTCTTTATGGTGGTGACGTGTCTCGTAAAAAGAAGGTCCTCGCCAAGCAAGCCAAAGGTAAAAAACGCATGAAACGTTTTGGTAAAGTCGATATTCCGTCTGAAGCCTTTACGGTTATGCTCAAGCGCGACTAATCTGTTACAATAGGACGAATGAACGAAATTGACCAACTTATTGACCAGTACGAACCATCTGAGCGTGCGGTCGAATTAATTCGCAACACACATATCGCACTGCTTGTTGGTATTTCTGGTGCAGGTAAAGATACGATCAAAAAACAATTGCTCGAGAAGCCTGATTATAGCGATATCATCTCGCACACAACTCGCGCCCCTCGTGTAAATAATGGGGTGATGGAAGTAGCCGATATCGACTATCATTTTATCGATGAGGCAACTGCCAAGGCTATGCTGGAAAACCATGATTTTATTGAAGCAAAATTTGTTCACCAGACAGTGTATGGAACGAGTCTTGAGGAGTTGGAAAAGGCGAGTAATGCTAATAAAATTGCCGTGACCGACATCGACGTTCAGGGAGTGAGCGAATATAAAGCCATCTCATCAGACGTCATTGCAATCTTTGTTATTCCACCGAGCTATTCGGTATGGCGTGAACGATTAGCGCAGCGCTATGAATCAACCGAAGCATTTGAAGCTGAATGGACCAAGCGTCGTAATAGCGCAGTGAGTGAATTGACGCATGCGCTTGAAGTGCCGTATTACCACTTCGTTATTAACGATTCATTAGAGCGCGCTGTGACAGTTGCTGATGAAATTGCCCACAGGCCTGATGTGTTCTTACGTAAAGACGATGAAGCACGACTGCGTGCTCGTGATCTTTTGACAGCGATCGAAACAAGTCTCTAGCACTCTGTTTGCAAGAGTGCTAATGATACGTTAAAATAAAGACATGACAGAGCGTCAAATCCAAATCTTAGCCGCAATCATTGAACAGTACGCAGAAATTGCTGCACCTGTTGGAAGTGTTATTTTAGCGAAACTATTTAATGTCTCAAGTGCGACAATTCGTAGTGAAATGGCACGCCTCGAAGAGATGGGTTTGATCATGCAACCACACACCAGTGCTGGACGTGTGCCGACAGATCAGGGCTACCGCTTTTATGTAAATACATTGACCGAGCAACACGCCAAAGAAGAGCCGAAACAACTTGATCGCAGTGCGAGAGCGATTGAGGCACGGGTAAATACATATGGCGACCGTGCGGATCGTGCAATTCGTAGCGCGGTGGATAGCTTAGTTGACCTGACGCAGAATTTGGGCCTCGCGACAATTGGTGACGAGCTATATATGAGCGGTATTGGTAATTTATTTAGCCAGCCAGAATTTATGAGCGGCACACATGCCCAGTCGGTGGCACGGTTACTAGATAATCTGGAGCCATGGCTACGTGAAGCCGCACCAAATGAACCACTGAACGTCTATATCGGATCAGAAAATCCAATTGGTAAAACGAGTGGCGCTAGTTTAATCATCAGCCGTTTCCGTTCACCATATAGTGACCGAAGCTATATTGGTGTTCTGGGTCCAACACGACAAAGCTACGGTAAAGTAATGCGACTGGTTCGTCATGCCGGTGCCATGCTTGAGGAGGTATTGTAATGCAAATTATTGATGTAATTGTCGGTGGCATTGTAAGCGTTATACAGGCTATTGTTGGCGCTATCGTGGCTGTAATTGCCGCAATTGGCGATTTATTTATTAGTTTAATCAATGCCATTGGGAATTTATTTTAGGGAGTAGACAATGACAAAAAGTAAAAAAGTTGAAGATTTGGAAGAACAGATCGTTGAATTAACTGGTGATCTGCAGCGCACGCGTGCCGATTTTGAAAACTATCGCAAACGTGCTGAAGCGGACAAGGTCTCTACCTATCAGCACGGTCAATCAGCGGCGATTCTAAAATTATTGCCAGTTATTGATAATATCGAACGAGCTGTCACGTACACTCCGGAAGAACTAAAGGATAATAAGTGGGTTCAAGGAATCTCTGGATTAGTAAAGAACCTCGAGAAAACGCTTGAAGGTTTGAATCTAAAGCGTATCGATGCCACGGCTGGTTCTGATTTTAACCCTGACCTTCACGAAGCGATTCAATTTGACGATGAGGCTGAGGGTGATAAAGAAGTTATCGCCGAAGAGTTACAAGCCGGCTATACTTTGAACGGTCAGCCAATTCGCCACGCTATGGTCAAAGTCACCAAGCAATAAGCGTAATTAATCGATTAATTAGCACTCTTGACAGTAGAGTGCTAATTTTTTACAATCAAGATATTGGCAATCTCATGACTTGAGTGCTAAAATAAGAACATACGAATTTGATATATAGAACAAATGGAGGAAACAGCTATGGGTAAAATTATCGGAATTGACCTTGGAACAACCAACAGCGCGTTTGCGTACATGGTAGCCGGCAAGCCAGAAGTCATTGCGAACGCTGAAGGTAACCGTACGACGCCATCTGTCGTTGCTATTAATAAAAGCGGCGAACGTTTGGTCGGTCAGGTTGCGCAGCGTCAGCGTGTGACGAATGCAAAAAACACTATCTATGGTGTAAAGCGTTTGATCGGTCGCAAGTTTAGCGACAAAGAGGTTCAAAAAGATCACGATATTATGCCATACGAAATCGTCAAAAAAGACGGTGGCGTTGCGGTAAAGATGGGCGACAAGGATTACTCACCAGAAGAAGTATCGGCTATGATTCTTTCAAAGATCAAAGCTGATGCCGAAGCTTTCCTTGGTGAAAAAGTCACCGAAGCGGTCATTACCGTTCCTGCGTATTTCGATGACTCACAGCGTCAGGCAACCAAAGACGCTGGTAAGATTGCTGGCCTTGAAGTAAAGCGTATTATCAACGAGCCAACTGCCGCGGCGCTTGCTTATGGCCTTGATAGTAAAAAAGACGAAAAGATCGCTGTCTTCGACCTTGGTGGTGGTACATTCGACGTCTCAATCCTTGATCTGGGTGATGGTGTCTTTGAAGTCCGTTCAACTAATGGTGATACACACCTAGGTGGTGAAGATTTCGACAACCGTATCGTTAACCACTTCCTTGATGTCTTTAAAAACCAAGAAGGTATCGATCTTAAATCTGACAAGGCTGCTATGCAACGCCTCAAGGACGAAGCTGAAAAAGCCAAGAAAGAATTGTCATCAACAACTGAATACGAGATCAACCTACCGTTCCTTACAGCTGATGCTGATGGTCCAAAGCACTTCGAGTACAAACTTACTCGTAGCAAACTCGAAGAGTTAGTTGCTGATCTTATCGATCGCCTCGCTGAGCCGGTTGAAAAGGCATTGAAAGATGCTGAAGTAAAAGCTAGCGACATCGATGAAATCGTTCTTGTTGGTGGTATGACTCGTATGCCTGCAGTTGTAGAAAAAGTAAAAGCCATCTTCGGCAAAGAACCGCTCAAGGGCGTGAACCCAGACGAAGTTGTTGCCGTTGGTGCAGCGATTCAGGGCGGCGTGCTTGCTGGTGACGTTAAGGACGTATTGCTCCTCGACGTAACCCCACTATCTCTTGGTATTGAAACCATGGGTGGTGTCACAACCAAGCTTATCGACCGCAACAGTACGATCCCAACCAGCAAGTCTGAAACATTCTCAACTGCTGCTGATAACCAGCCACAAGTTGAAATCCATGTCCTACAAGGCGAGCGCGAAATGGCTGCTGACAACAAATCACTTGGTCGCTTTACACTCGACGGGATTGCACCTGCCCCTCGTGGTGTGCCACAAATCGAAGTAACTTTTGACCTAGATGCTAACGGTATCCTGAACGTCACCGCTAAGGACAAGGGAACTGGCAAGGAACAAAAAATTACCATTTCTGATAGTGGAAACATGAGCAAAGAAGACATCGAAAAAGCAGCCAAAGAAGCCGAAGC
>CAMLED010000062.1 GCA_946479115.1 uncultured Candidatus Saccharibacteria bacterium
ATCGCGTGACCAGCTTCGTGGTACGCAGTCATCTTGCGTTCCGCTTCGCTCATCACCTTGGTCTTGCGTTCTGGGCCAATTGCAACCTTTTCAAATGCTTCAGTTAGATCAGCATTGCTAATCTTTTTAGCGTTACGACGAGCAGCAACGATTGCTGCTTCGTTAGCAATGTTCGCAAGATCAGCACCACTTGAACCAGCAGTCTTTGCGGCTAGCGCTTCAATCTTGACGGTTTCATCAACTGGCTTGTTTTTGAAGTGAACCTTTAGAATCGCTTCACGGTCACGGCGCTCAGGTAGCATGATATTCGTGCGGCGGTCGAAACGGCCTGGACGAAGAAGGGCAGGGTCAAGCACGTCAGAACGGTTTGTTGCCGCAAGAACAATGACGTTAGTGCCTGTTTCAAATCCATCCATTTCAACCAAAATCTGGTTGAGGGTCTGTTCACGTTCATCGTGTCCACCACCCATACCGCTACCACGCTTACGGCCAACGGCATCAATTTCATCGATAAAGATAATTGCAGGCGCATTCTTTTTTGCCTTGGCAAACAAATCACGCACACGGCTTGCACCGACACCGACAAACATTTCAACGAATTCTGAACCAGAGATACTAAAGAATGGTACGTTCGCTTCACCAGCAACGGCACGAGCGAGCATTGTCTTACCAGTACCTGGGTTACCAACAAGCAAAACACCCTTTGGAATCTTGGCACCAAGTGTTTCGTATTTCTTTGGGTGCTTCAAGAAATCAACGACTTCTTCTAGATCCTGCTTGGCTGAATCATTACCGGCAATATCATCAAAGACAACTTTTTCTTTATCGATTCCGTACAATTTCGCTTTTGATTTACCAAAGCCCATCGCCTGATTGTTCTGACCTTGAGCCTGGCGCATCATAAACATAAAGAACGCAACAATAATCAGAACTGGAATAATAATGATTGCCAGGTTCCAAAGCGTACTACCTGTTTCAGATGGCGGCACGATCGTTACTTCAGTTTTACTCTGGTCAAGTCCCTGTTCAGTAATGCTACTGCCCGCTTCTTTGACTGACTTTTGAGTTGGCTTGGTGTCATTCTTGCGTGTAATCTTTAGGTCATTACCCTGGATTTCAATCTTGCTAATCTTGCCTTCGTTAGCTTGTTTGATTACTTCAGAGATTGGAATACTCTTCAGATCGTTGTTTGGAGTGGTAATCGCAATAATTGCGAGAACTGATACGACTAGAATCACCCAAAATAGGCTCAGCCGAATCACATTATTCATTTTCCTCTTCGGAGGTTGTTGTTTTGTTGCCATAAATTATCAATTATCCTTTCAGGTACGGGTTCGTATAAGAAAATATCACTCTATTAATAATAGCACCGCTAAGGGGTTTCAACAATAAAACTGCGTGTCGTAAAACGTAACTTTACGCCATCACCTATCTCATACGTGGTATGCGGCCGGGCTGTTTTAATTGCTAGCAACGCTCGCTGCAACTGTGGACGGGTTGGGCTAGCGCTCGCCTGGACGATAATACTAGCTCGTAGCAACTCAAGCGCCACCGATCCATCAATGTGCGTTATGAAATATCGTGACTGCTCATCTGGTGTAATCAACCCTGTAATTTGCCCGTCAATTTCACCCTTTAATTTGGTTTGGCTCTGCCATACTTCAATCAGCGCTTGCTTCTGGACAGCCGACAGCTGGCTACCAATCCGACGGCGCATACGATTACGCAGGTACGTGTCACTAGCGTTCGTACTATCCTCTACCCATTCTAGCCGTTCGGCCAGTGCATACTCCATGAGCTCTTGTTTTGTTAGATGTAATAGCGGGCGCACAATATCTGGCGCCTGCAATACAGCCAGACCGCGCCAACCCGTGCCGCGCTGCAGATTAATAGCAATCGTTTCAACTACATCGTCGGCGTGATGAGCCGTAACAATAGTCGCTTGATGCTGCGCAGCCATCGCTCGCAAAAAATCATAGCGACGGCGACGAGCTCGCTCTTCACTTGCCTGCTTGCCTAATTCTTCACGCATCGACACAAAGGGCAGGTGATAGCGCGAAGCCAATTGCTCAACAAAACGAGCATCAGCAGCTGAATCATCACGAATGCCATGGTCAAAGTGTGCCACGATCAGCTCGTGCTCATTACTTTTCACCAACTGATCGATTAGAACAACCGAATCAACACCACCGCTAACCGCGACAAGATAACGCACTCGGCCCTATCCCCACCGTTTTGAAGCAGCAACTCCTAGCCAGATACCAAAGAATCCACCGATTAGCCCGCCCAAGATACTCCAACCGCTCAACATATCAGTATCACCAAACAAAACTGGAACATAGGCGCCAGCAATGCTAAAAACAGTTGCAAACAATAAAATCGTCTTTTTATTCATATATTCTAGTATAGACCAACGAGTCATCTACGCGCCATACGACACACCTATAAATACCGAGTACTGCCAAATGGAATCTTTTGCTTGACGTAAATCCCCGTTCCTAATGTGTCGGCAGCGTGGATCGTCCGATCGCCATATCGACTGTTAAGCTCATCGATTGCTTTGACGAGTTGCTTTTCACTGGCAATTTGATCACCAAACAAGCTCAATTGACGATCAACATCATCGCCCAGTTCATAGCAACTTACTCCAATCTCTCGAATCCCACCTGGCGCCCCTCCGAATAACTGTACCGCCAATGAGTAGATCGCTTGGTTACTAAAGAAGGGGAGTTCACACATACGACGGGCGTGCCAGTATTTACGATCATACGTTTTAACATAGACGAACACCCCTCTGGCTATTTTGTTTTGACCACGTAGTTTAGCCCCTACTGATTCCGCTAAATGATGGAGTCGCTGCAGAATTTGTTGACGCGATAAATGAGGACTTTCCAGCACATACTGTCGCCCAACCGTTTTCAGGTCAAACACTCGGTCGTCAACTTCATAACCCCGCAGCCGCTGATGCCACTCATTACCACAGATACTTTTAAAGACCATCTTGCGGAGCGTCTCAGGACTGGCATCTAAAAACTGCAAAGGCGTCTCAATCCCCACACTATTCAAACGATGCTCGTTATGTTTTGCAATTCCTGTTAAATCGGTTAGCTTCATAGTTTCAAATGTCGCTCGTAGATTTTCGTGCGTAATGATGTCTAGGCCATCCGGTTTATGCAGCCCTGCCGCGGTCTTAGCCAAGAAGCGATTAGTACTAATACCAACATTACAGCGCATAGCATTTCCGATCTCATCCTTCATACGCTGCTTGATTTCCTCACCAATCTCACGTAGGTCTCGTGCTCGCATCTGATCAGTTGCGTGTTTAAAATCAATCACCCCTTCATCAATACTTTTCATCGTGACGTGCGGCGAATACGTCTTCATCATGTCCATCATCTTGTGATAGACGAATCGATATTTTGCTGGATCCGTTTCAACCAAAATCAGATCGGGCACTAGTACCTTGGCTTCCTTAAACCTCATCCCAACTTTAACGCCGTATTTTTTTGCTTCGTAACTAGCAGTAATAATAGATGTATTTTCAGTTCGACGATTCACCACGGCAATTGGTCGGCCGCGCAGCAGGGGACGCGCCTGTTGCTCGACGGTCGCAAAACAGGAGTTAAGATCGATGTGCATCACCAGCGGGCGTTCGCTATTATATTCATTATTCATAGTGATCTGCCTCTCGGGTGAGGTGCCAGGTCAGTCGTTCGCTATCAAACTCCAGCCGGTAATCCGTGCCACCATCTGTCACATCAAATACATGAATCATACGTTTTCCCTGCACACTTGGATGACGCAGGCCAATCTCGGTCACTTCAATTTCCCTACCGCTTAGTCGCCGGAAACGAATAGGACGACACGGGTTCAGTCCTTCACCGAAAACTGTAATTACCTCAATACGCTCGTTTAGCAAAGTTTCATCATTCATATCAAAAATCCTCTAAAAAGTTAGTTAGAGAAACGTTTTTGATTGTATTGCCCGTCTGCTTGCCCGTTTCTAGCGAACATCCGAAGACAATTGAATGATCCTATCGTGAGGGACGCTTTGCCCGAAAAAGGTTAGTGTGTATCACGTGGAAGTACTTTTATTATACCACGAGGAAGTGAGCGTATAGAGATAGCTTGCTAGCTCTATACCGAACGACGACGTGTTACATGAAAACGCCGTTTTCCTATACGCCCCCTCACGTCTCACCAACAGTGGATCACTTAATGAAGATTATTCAAAGATGAACTGTCAGTCTTGCCGTGCACAATACGATTACGCAACCGGATGACAGACATTTCGGCAAATTGCCACATGACTGCAGGATG
This sequence comes from uncultured Candidatus Saccharibacteria bacterium, assembly GCA_946479115.1. Next base: position 4,321 of record CAMLED010000062.1, read on the forward strand.
CAATAAGGCTCGAGCGCCCAGCTGAGCGTGCGTTACGCTTGCACCAATAAGTGGCTTAAAGTAGTTCCCGTTTGGCTGAATCTTAATTTTTCCCCTACGATAATCCTCACGAGCATCGGTAATTGAATCTAGAGTGCACGCGACACTTGCCAAAGAACGCATAGTTGGCAAGAACTTGTCATTGAAGTTTGGCTGCTCTTTCACGCAATCAGTAGCGCTATCACCTAATAGATTAGCAGTTTGAATCCCTTCGTTAAGACGAAGTTTAACAAACCTGTCAGGCGTTTCAGACTGAGCAACAAAATGGCCAAGCTTCAGTAACCTTTGTGTGCGCTGCAATAATGCCTCGAACAGCTCTGGACCAAGCTCAGCAGGTGACAAAGCCGGATAGCGAGATTCGAATTCAGAAAAATCACGCAAGCGATTCAATGCATCCGCATCTGTAATTGGCGTATCGTCAACCAAAGTATCGAATTCACGCAAAAGTCCCATCAATTGACGCCATCTCTGATGTGTTACATCATCTACCGAAACATTCGAATGTTTTTCAGCAATATGCCACGCAACATCGCCTACCTGTAAAAAACTTTCTGCTCGATCATCAATAGGGTGAGTTGCTTCCATGAAATTATTGTGCCATAACGCCACCAATGGTTACAGCTTAAGCACTATTTAATTAGAGGATGTGCTAATCAGATACATCCGCTCGTTAAAACCACCGCGCGCTTCAGCCTTTTTCACCCTGGCCTCCTCAATCGCTTGCGGAGAGTGCCCAAGTTGTTCCCCGATCGCGTACAACACTTCAAGCGTATCAGCTAGCTCATCGACACTTGGTTCGGCTTGAACTTCTTTGGCCTCTTCGATTAATTTTGCACACAACTCAATCAAAAACTCCTGATCAGCCGTCAAAACTCGTGTCTCGGCCATGTCGCCGTTTTGTGTAATAATCGCCGGTATCTTGTCACGAACTAATTTATTGTGAATCGTCATATAACGTTATTATATGTCAAAGTCCATCTGTAGCCATAACCCCTCTAGAAATAATTGTAAACTTTTGCTACAATCAACCAGTACTTATGTGGCAGCGTAGCTCAGTTGGTTAGAGCGTAGGACTCATAAGCCTGAGGTCACAGGTTCGAACCCTGTCGCTGCTACCAAGAAAAAACGATCACTGATGTGGTCGTTTTTTCTTGTATAA
>CAMLED010000063.1 GCA_946479115.1 uncultured Candidatus Saccharibacteria bacterium
GAGCAAAAGCTCGGACTGGATGCTTTCCTCGAGTTTAACGAGATCCATCACGGTCTTCATTGCGTAGCCCGAGCCTATAAGAGAAAGTCCGCCATCTGCATTGCGGAGGCAAACGATAGGTGCAACGAGCTTGGCACCTTTATTGCCAGCGCGTGCCTCTTCGATCATTTGAACGTGTTGTTCGTTGCTGTAATCGATGACTTCCTTTTTGCAAATCAAACCTTTTCGCTTGGCCGAACTTATGAAACTATTGCAATCTCCACACACCTTATTGCCGAGAAGAATGACGTCGAGAATCTGTGCCATTATTCAATCCTTCTGTGAATGTACATCGATGTTCATTAAGTGACAGTCCTGTGGCTATCGGAGCCGCAAAACTTACCCTCACTTTGAAACTGGTCTTATTAAAGCGTATTTATTTTTCTGAAACAAGAATTGACTTTTGATTATTGGAGTGTTCTTTGATTGCGGGCCTGGGACGATCATTGCTATAATAAATACTAAGATAAGGAGGCGTCATATGGGATTTCTAGATGGGATACGTAAGATGATGCAAGGCAAGCCGGTATTCGAGACGCCGGTTGAGCCAAAAGAGCGAGTATCAGGCTCTGATGAGGACATTCGTGATGTTCCGCCACTGGATGATGCAGTCGCACCGCAGGATGTGATACCGACCTTTTCAATTGATCACCTAAAAAGCACGGTGAGCGGTGATAAGACCGAGGCTTGGGCGTGGGTAACAAACACTTCGCCAATGGATATCGAAATTGAGAAATGCGTCATTCTGAATACGAAAAGTGTTATTGGTCGACGACTTGGCCCAGGGCAGGGGCATGAGGTGTGTTTATATCGTGGCCCAGTGCCAACGAATGACCAGATTCATAAAGCAAACATCTTTTATAAAGCGGTTCGCGAAAATGAATATTACCGTATGGATTTTACGGTGGAATATAACCATGAAGCGAACGGAACGTATACTGTCGAAGAGCTGCACCCCGAGCATTATGACCCTAAAGAGCTGTAAATGATAAGTGGTATATTGTATCTATACCTGGACAGGACTATAGTACAACTATGGAAGATAAATTACTCAAATTTGTATACACGGTTTTCTTAGGACTTATTATTGCGCTATTTGTTGGTATGGGAATTAGTACTTTCTACCCGGCGCCAACAATGCCAGAATATCCGCCATTTGCCCAGCCAGCTGTCGATGTGTCAAAGGATATACCTGAAACACCTGTGGCGCAGCGTGATTATGAAAAGAAGTATCAACAATATACGACCGATACCCAGACGTATCATCGCAATGTATCGATCATTTCGATTGCTGTTGCGGTCATACTGTTAGCGGTGAGCTTCTTGCTAGAAAAACGCAATACGGTTATCACTAATGGTGTTATGTTGGGCGGAGTCTTCGTGTTAATTTACGGTATTGGACAAGGCGTCGCATCAACAGATAGTAAGTACACCTTTATAGCTGTTTCAATCAGCCTTTTGGTTGTGCTGTATTTGGGATATCGTCGATTTAGCGATAGAACAATGGTTGCTAAAAAAGCTGCCAAACCTACACGTAAAAAGTAGTTATAATTGATTCAAACTGGCTTTGGTACTTGCTTTTTTAAATAAAAAGTGGTATAATGTTACTATTCCGAGTTAGTCCACTATTTTGGAAGGAACGTGTATATCATGAACTCATTTGAAGGGATGTCATTTACTGATCTGCGTAAGGCAGTGGAGACCGCCCGAACGCATCTCGATGCAAAAGATGCTGGTACTGGCAAGACCCACATGAACGAGGCAGAAGTACTTTCCGCCAAGACTGTGGTTGCTCAGGAGCTTAACCGCATGGCATTTCATCTTTACTCGAATGGGCAGCTGCTACAGCAGGAATTTACGGCAATCACAGATGGATGCCGGCCGTATCTGATACACGCAAAAGAGGCAGTGGCTTCGTCAAGATAGATCGTTTTCACTCGGATAAGCCCCTATGTAATGTAGGGGCTTATTCATGTCTTGGCGTATAATAGATTGCAATGATTACTTACTATACAGACGGCAGCGCAAGTCCGAATCCAGGCCCAGGTGGCTTTTCGGTTATCAAAGAACTACAACCTCATATTTTAGGAAGCGAAGAAGGTTCTACGACCAACATCCGCATGGAAGGCAAGGCAATTATGGCTGCGCTGAAAGATGCGGATGGTGTCGAATGCCAGATCTTTACCGACAGTGAATTTTGGATTAATGTCATCACGAAATGGGCACCAAATTGGGAAGCGAAAGGTTGGAGAAAACCAGGTGGCGAAATTAAGAACCTCGATATTGTTCAAGAGGTCTATCCGCTATATAAACAGTCAAATGCCACACTGACATGGGTACGTGGACACGAAGGCGATACTGGCAACGAAATGGCTGACGAGTGGGCCAACAAGGCACGTACGAACGGTGATGTGGGGCCTGTCTATGTAGCCACGCATGACTTGTCGCAAGGAAGTGTTTAATGCGAGAAATCGAGATCAAAGCGAAAATCGAGTCTGTTGAAGCAATAGCTACCATTCTTACTAAGCAAGGTGTATTGGTTAGCGAACCAGTTACCCAGCACGACCGCGTCTATGGACTACCCGGGGTAGAGGGCGACGATGAAAATACAGCGCCGTGGCTCCGTATCCGGACTGAGACCAAAGGCGACATAACAAAGAGTATTTTTACGTTGAAGCGCTCGGTGACAAATCAAATGGATAGTATTGAACACGAAACTGAAGTATCTGATGATAACGAGTTAGAGAAGATCATTACGCAGCTGTCTTTTGTTCCCTATACGAACATCACAAAGACTCGCCAAAAGGCAAAACTGACTGATATTGAAATTTGCCTCGATACAGTAGAGGGCCTTGGGACATTTATTGAAGCCGAAAAATTGACTTCAGATGACGCAGATTACCAGGCCGTGATTGATGAGCTGTGGGTTATTTTTGATAGTCTAGATATAGCTCGAGATGCCGAAGTCACAGATGGGTACGATGTGTTGATGAATAAAAAGCTCGCCGCTGCCGCATAATGATCACGATCTTAACGCCATCAAAAACAATGGATTTTGTGACGCCGGCACCTATTTTTGCCGCCCAGACAACACCGCTGTTTGCTGATGAAGCCACTAAGTTGCGAGTGACTTTGGCAGGATATTCTATGTCGCGGATAGCAAAGCTAATGAATGTGAGTCAGGCGCTTGCCGAGAAAACTCACGGCATGTTTATTGATAGTGCGGCCAAGCAAGCCTTTTGGGCGTATGACGGTGATGTGTTTAAGGGCGTGCAGGCAAAGACAATGACGGCAGGTGATGCGGAATTTGCCCAGGCCCATGTGCTAGTGCCAAGCGGTATGTACGGACTCGTGCGACCGTATGATATGATTTCACCGTATCGGTTGGAGATGAAAGCAAAGCTGGCTGTTAAGCCGTACAAAAATCTTTATGAATTTTGGGGTGAGAAACTTGGCAAGTATGTTGAAAGCTATGCTGATGGGCAAGTGCTAATGCTGTCATCGTACGAATATGCACGCACTATCATTCCCTTTGTTAGTGATGCTACTCGCATTGTGACGCCGGCGTTTATTGATACAAAGCCAAACGGCAAAGAAGAACAGATTGCGATCTACAACAAGATGATGCGAGGTGTGATGGGGCGCTGGGTAATTGATAACAAGATTGATTCCTTGGCCGATATTAATGCATTTAGTGCGCATGGATATACGTACAGCCCGGAGCGCAGTACTAATGACAAACCTGTGTTTTATCGCTCGGTCATGAAGCCGCTTATATTTTAAGCTATTATTTTCTGACACTCTGTATATAATGAGAGGCATATGGAAAAGAAGAGGGCTCACTTACCTGAATCGTATGAGATAGAACCTATTGAGCACGACATGTACTTTGCCCTCGAAAAACCACTTCTTGATAGTATTGTGTATAACGATACCACCGATAACTCAATGCAGATTTATGCTACGGATTATGCGCAACCGACGATGGATGGGGAAATGGGGCGCGTCGGCGTAGTGATATCAGCTGGTATAGCTCGTGAAAATGGGGCACGTCGATACGATGTAACTATTCACCACTACAAAGAAGATGACGAACATGTTCTGTATGACAAAGACTCTCATGCGTACGTTTTAAATGATACAGGTAGCGGAACAATAGTATGTCTGTCGGATGCAGTTTATGCAGACGGTGTGCATATTGCCCGGCATACAATGAATGCCGTTGAGCATACAATGCTGCTCGATGAACTGCTTACTGCCCGGGAGTGGCAACTTGCGTCGCTGCATGCGCATGATATACTGAACAAGTAACAAACTAAATATCCAGAGAGCGATGAGGGACTGGCCCGATGACTCGCCGGCAACCTGTAGAAATATAAGGTGCTAATTCCAGCCTGATGTATCAGGAAAGATATACGAGTGACTCTTTTTATAGAAAACTCCTTTCTTGATGCTTGCAGGGCAGATAGAGAGGAGTTTTTTCATGTCTGTACAAACCAATTATCGAACCGCCGAGAGTGTTTCACCTAAACACCCGGATAAGATTGCCGATCAAATATCTGACGCGATTCTAGATGCACATCTGCGTGAGGATCCACTGGCACGTGTTGCTATCGATGTGGCAGGTGGGCACGGTAAGGTCTTTGTGACCGGTGAAGTGACGTCAAAAGCAGTGAAGGTTGATGTTCCGTCGATAGTTCGACGCCTTGCAGGGGACGTTGAAATAATCGAGCACATTGCTGCGCAGAGTCCTGAGATCGCTAGTGGAGTTAATACAGGCGGGGCGGGTGACCAGGGGATTATGATTGGCTATGCCACTAATGAAACGGCAGAATTCTTGCCTCTAGAGGTAGTCTTGTCTCGTCATTTAAACGAGTATATCTTCGAACGTTGGCCGTATGATGGCAAGACACAGATAACTCTGGACGGTACAGAGATTGTTCAGATTGTGGCCAGCTTTCAGTATGCGTCGCAAGATGAACTGCGCAAATTAATCAAAGAATGGCTCGTGAGCGATACGTTAGCGGTCACCAATGATGTTGCACTTCAGATTCACGTCAACCCATGCGGTGATTGGGAAGTCGGTGGATTCGATGCTGATGCGGGTCTAACGGGGCGAAAGCTAGCAGTCGATAATTATGGTCCGCGTATTCCTGTTGGTGGCGGTGCATTTAGCGGTAAAGACCCCAGTAAGGTTGACCGGAGCGCTGCCTACATGGCACGTAAAATCGCGATTGATTATTTGAAAAAACGACAAGCAAACGAGGTCTTTGTGCGTCTAGCCTATGCGATTGGCGTGGTTGATCCACTAGAGGTAACGGTTATAGTTGACGGAATCGCCGAGAAGGGTGTAGGCTATGATGTAA
>CAMLED010000064.1 GCA_946479115.1 uncultured Candidatus Saccharibacteria bacterium
CCTGTTGTAATAATTGTAAATAAATATACTTACGGTTAAACGGGACTGAGAATAACTTTTAAGAGTGCTTAACTAATTGATTGAGACAAGTTCAATGTCAAATACGAGGTCAGAATTTGGTGGGATGTTAGCTGCCGCGCGGACAGAACCGTAGGCCATAGCTGACGGAATAACCAGTCGACGTGTACCGCCAACCTTCATGCCTGGGACTCCTTTGGTCCAGCCGGCAATCACTTGATTCAGGCCAAATGTTACAGGTTTGCCAAAATCATGTGAGCTTTGAAAAATCGTTCCATCTTTACAAAGGGCGCCGGTATAGTGGGCTGTGATAGTAGCATTCTCTGGAACGACATCGCCAGTTCCTTCGATAATATCGATAATTTGTAGTTCTGGAACATTCATGACTGGCATGTAGTTGGCAAGTTTAGTGCCTTCAAGTGGAGTTGATTGATCATTATTCATACCTCTATTTTACTATGGTTTACCTGTTTGTACGAGTTTGGAGGCGCTACAATAAAGTAAGAAGGGATGCATATTGGCGTGAGTAGTACGGATGACTTTTCGATTTTAAAGGCTGATGCTGCAACGACGGCCCGACGGTTACTAGGCTGTCTATTTGAACGCGAGCTCGACGGGGAACGAATGCTGTTCAAAATTGTCGAAACTGAGGCGTATGACCAGACTGATGCGGCTAGTCACAGTTATAGCGGCCAGACACCTCGGACTGATGTCATGTTTGGCCCGGCGGGTCATCTATATGTTTATTTTACGTATGGCATGCATTATTGCTGTAATGTCGTCGTTGGCGAGGAGGGGTACGGTGCAGCGGTTTTGATTCGGGCCGTCGAACCGTTGGCTGAATATCCATTACTGGCAGATCGCCGGGTAGGTAAATCGGGCGTAGATCTGACGAATGGCCCGGCCAAATTATGCCAGGCACTGGCTATTGATAAAGCGATGAACGGGCATAACTTAAACGCGTCGCCACTGCGACTTATAGTTAAACCGAAACTCCCTGAGGTTATGGTGATAACAACGCGGCGCATCGGTATTAGTAAGGCTAAAGATGTGCCGTGGCGGTTTTATATCGCCGATAACCCGTATGTATCAGTAAAGTTGCCGGTAATTAAATAACTTGCGGCCTGCCCAGGCGAGTGCTATACTACAAACAGTACATTATTCCGGCCGGCAGGTCGGATTTTTTCATAGAAGGAGATAAAACATCATGGAAGATATTAATATCAAGCAATTGACTCTAGCGGTTCGCACTATTGCTGAAGAGAAAAACTTGCCAGAAGAAACAGTTCTATCTGTTATTGAGCAGGCAATTGCTGCAGCATGGCGCCGTGACAATGGTGAGCGCGACCAAGAAGTTCGTGCAGAATTAAACGTTAATGACGGTACAGCGAATGTATTCGTATCGCGTGAAGTCGTTGAAGAAGTTGGTAGCGACGCAGTTGAAATCAGCCTCGAAGACGCTAAAAAGGTAAAAGCAGATGCTGCTATTGGCGACACAATTGAAGACAAGTTCGAAGTTGTTAGCTTTGGCCGTGTGGCTGCACAAACAGCCAAGCAAGTTGTCTTGCAGCGCCTACGCGAAGCAGAGCGTGAAGTTGTTCTCGAAGAATACGAAGACAAAATTGGCACCATCGTTAACGGTACTGTCCAGCGCGTTGAGCCACGTGTTATCCGCGTTGAGCTTGGTAAAGCGATTGGTATTATTCCTCAAAGCGAACAAATCCAAGGCGAATTCTACAGTATTGGTAGTCGTATCAAGGTCTTTATTAAAGACATCGAACGTGACAACCGTGGTCCACAACTAATCCTTAGCCGTGGTAACGAAGCCTTTGTCGAATACCTTTTCCGTCAGGAAGTTCCTGAAATGGAAACTGGTGCTGTTGAGATCAAGGCAATCGCACGTGAAGCTGGTCGTCGTACCAAGCTAGCTGTCATTTCTAACGTGCCTGGCGTTGATCCAGTTGGTACATTCGTTGGTGGTCACGGTACTCGTGTTCAGGCGGTTATGAACGAAATCGGTGATCAGGAAAAGATCGACATCATCACGTTTGATGAAAACAACGAACAGTTCATCCGTAATGCACTGAGCCCAGCTGAAGTTGTAAAGGTTGAGATTGACGAAGAAGCAAAGCGCGCCAAGGTATTCGTTTATGAAGACCAGCAGTCAATTGCAATCGGTCGCGGTGGTCAGAACGTTCGTCTTGCGAGTCGTTTGACTGGTTACGAGCTTGATATTGAAACAGCAACTGTTGCTGCCGAAAAGCCAGCTGAAGTAAAGCCAAAGAAAAACATCGAAGATAGTTTGATGAATGCTGTTGAGGAATCAACAGAAGAGTAGTCTAAGTGACTAATAAAAAACTCCGCTGAAATGGCGGAGTTTTTTATTTGAGAAAATGTTAGGCTTGTTTGATCATAATCTCAAGGTTAGATAGGTACTGAGCCGGATTAACATTTTTGTGGCGGCGTAGGTATCCTAGGTGAACCTGTACGAATGGCAACTGGTTGTCTGGATAATCAACAGCGGCTGGGCTGTAGATGCTTTTTGTGACCATTTTTGGATTAGACTGAAGCGCTTCTAATCGTTCGGTGATTTCGTCGACTGTAAGTGTTGGAGCCATTATGCATTTACCGTCTTTTGTTTCGGTTTTTTGACTTCTTTGCGGCCTTTGTCTTTTGACATATGTCCATTCTCCTCATGTGGTATCCACAGTGTTGTGTCTAGTATGCGCCTTATCTGGCATAATAGCCAGCCTTTATGGATTATTAGCACTCTATTGACGAGAGTGCTAATAATTTTGTATACTAAATATAGCAACGTAGGCATATTGATAAAACGCTTGCGCTACTACAACGGAGGATTGATAATAGAATTATGGCAGATGATTTCGCAGATTTTCTATCGCATCTCACCGACAATGCTCGGGTGAGTTTGCAGCACGCTGACGCCATTGCTCGCGGCTATGGCAGTGCGTATATTGGCACCGAACATTTGCTACTTGGTGTCTTGGCGCAGGGATCGTCAGTGGGTGCCAAAGTGCTTGCTGATGCCGGCATTACACTCGATCGTGCCGAGCTTGCGCTTAATCTAACACCACGTACACTTGTGGTGAGCACTGGTGCAAAAGGGCTTTCTGAAACGGCTAAGCTGACGCTCAAAATGGGCTGGGATATCGCCCAGGAATTCCATCAAAATTATCTCGGTACCGAACATATCCTTTACAGCATTCTCAGTCAAAAGAATGCTCGTGCAACTGTGCTACTTCGCGATATGAATATTGATATTGATGAATTAACCAGTGAGCTCGAGGAGTTCTTTGACCGTCAAAATAGCGCTGCAAACGATGATCCGACAACTGCTAACCCTACAAAGCGACGTGCTGGCCGTGGTGGCATGCTTGAGACATATGGGACCGACTTGACGTCAAAAGCGAAGCATAACGAACTCGATCCGGTGATTGGACGTGACGAGCAAGAAGAGCGCATGGTGACAATTCTGAGCCGTCGAACCAAAAATAACCCTGTACTTATTGGTGAACCTGGTGTCGGTAAAACCGCAATTGTCGAAGGTCTAGCCCAGCGTATTGCTCGCGAAGATGTGCCAGACCACCTACTAGATAAGCGCGTTATTCAGCTTGACCTTGCAGCCATGATTGCCGGTACAAAATACCGTGGTGAATTCGAAGAGCGACTAAAGAAAGTTGTGGATGAACTGAAGCAGCAAAAGAATATCATCGTCTTTATTGATGAGCTTCATTTGCTGGTTGGTGCTGGTGCGGCCGAAGGTGCACTTGATGCAGCCAATATGCTGAAGCCAGCCCTCGCACGTGGCGAGCTACATATGATCGGTGCGACAACACTCGATGAATATCGTAAACATATCGAAAAAGACACGGCACTTGAGCGACGTTTCCAGACAATTATTGTGCCTGAGCCAAACCTAAAGGATACGATTGCGATTATCAAAGGTCTTCGCAGCTACTATGAAAGTCATCACGGCGTCACGATGAGTGATGAAGTGCTTGAGGACGCTGTCTATATGGCCGATCGCTATGTTAGTGAACGTTTTATGCCGGATAAAGCCATCGATGTGATTGATGAGGCGGCCGCACTAGTTCGTGTTAAGTCTGGTCGTAAGCCAAGTAAGCTGCGTGATTTCAATCGTCAACTTAAAAACTTGAACGAAAAAATGGAAGAAGCGGTTGCGGCTGAAGATTATGAACGTGCGGCGTTATATAAAACACGTATTAGTCAGTTGAGTGAGAAGCTTGAAGAAACCAAGCAGGACTACGAGCAGAATACGCCAATTCCACTTACTGATGACGATGTGGCGCATGCGATTGCCACTATGACCGGCATTCCAGTTAAGCGTGTTCAAAAGTCAGAGGCGAAATTGCTACGTACGCTTGAAAAACATCTAGGAAAATACATTATTGGCCAAAACGAAGCGGTCGAAAAAGTTGCCCGTGCGATTCGTCGTAGTCGTAGTGGTGTTGCAAGCAATAAACGTCCGATTGGTTCATTTGTATTCATGGGACCAACTGGTGTCGGCAAGACCGAGCTTGCCCGTGTTCTCGCACGAGAAGTGTTCGGTAGCGACGACGCATTGATTAAAATTGACATGAGTGAGTTTGGTGAGCGTCATACTAGCAGCCGATTAGTTGGTGCGCCGGCAGGCTATGTGGGCTATGAGGATGGTGGTCAATTGACCGACAAGATTCGCCGCCAGCCGTACAGTGTCGTGTTATTCGATGAGATCGAAAAGGCACATCCGGAAGTCTTCCAGTTATTACTGCAACTTCTTGAGGATGGTAAGCTCACCGACGCCAAGGGTCACAGTGTTGATTTTTCAAATACTATCGTTATCTTGACCAGTAACCTTGGTGCAGATCGCATGATGAAAGAATCAAGCCTTGGTTTCCATGCGGTGACATCATCGGACTCAAAGAGGCTAGATACTATTCACGAAGAAAATGCCGAAGCTGCCAAAGAAGCTTTGTCTAAAATGATGCGCCCGGAGCTGATTAATCGCTTTGACAGTATCGTTACCTTCCGCGCGCTTACCCGCAAGGAAATTAGCAAAATCTTTGATAACTTGATCAACGAGCTTCAGGAACGTTTGGTCCGAAAAGGCATTCACTTGGTGATCAAGCCAGCAGCTAAACGTCTACTGATTCAAAAGGGCTACGATGAAAAGTTCGGTGCCCGTCCACTGCGCCGCGCCATTCAGGATGAATTAGAACATCAAATCGCTGATGGTATTCTGTCAGGTGAATATGAAAAGGGTAGTGTACTTGAAGTTGGTGCACAAAAGGGTACGATAGTAGTACATGTTACGCACGAAAACGCCTAATAC
>CAMLED010000065.1 GCA_946479115.1 uncultured Candidatus Saccharibacteria bacterium
TGTCCAACTGGCCAAACAGGCACGCCGCCAAATTGTACCACACCATCCAGGCCAGGCCGTCCTTAGGTATCTTTAGCTACCGGTTGAGCGGTGACTATGTCATAATAAATATATGATTGCACATATTTCTGGGGTTGTTGCCGAAAAATTTAACTCATCCGTGATTGTTGATGTGCACGGCGTTGGCTATGAAGTAGCTGTCGCGCTTGGTGATTATGAACGCGCGCTGTTGAATGAGCCAGTCAAATTTTATACGTATCACCACATCCGTGAACAGTCACAGGAACTATTTGGCTTTACGAGTCTTGCGGCCAAGAAGTTATTTGAAATGCTCATTACCGTTCAGGGTGTTGGGCCAAAAGCCGGTCTATCAATTTTGTCACTAGGCGAAAGTGAAGTTGTCCGCAACGCCATCGCAAATGGTGACGTGGCATTTATTACTAAGGCAAGTGGTGTTGGTAAGCGAATTGCCGAGCGTGTCATCGTTGATTTGACTGACAAAGTGGGCCTGGCGATCCGTACGAATGTTGATCCTGCTGGGTTGTCGCAGCCAGTAGCGCATACGGACGAAGCCTTAGAAGCGTTGATGGCGCTTGGGTATAGTTTGAATGATGCGACGCATGCGCTTGAGGGAATTTCATCAGACTTATCAACTGCTGAGCGAGTAACGCAGGCACTGCGCGGATAAGTCTACCGTGAAAATTTATGAAACTGGTTTAGCCGACGTTGCGAAAGCAAAAGCGTTGATTGATGATGATTTGGCTGCCTACGCTAAACAATGGCAAGAGTCGGCTGATGCCGGGTCGCGCATGGCAATTGAGGCCTACTGCCAAATACTTCTTCGTGGTGGTAAACGTCTCCGCGGCGTACTAGCGATGCAAAGTTACTACGCTCATGGAGGTACTGACGGTACAGTAGCACTCGGTGCGGCACGTGCGCTTGAACTAATTCAGGCATATTTACTGGTTCTTGATGACATAGCTGATCGTTCTGATACGAGGCGCGGTGGACCGTCGGCGCACCGTCTGGCAGAAACGATGTCACGAGCGGCTAATATGCACGGCGACATGACTCATTATGCAACCATGCAGGTGATGAATGCGGCACAAAGTGCGGCTCATAAGGCTGCTCTCGAGCTACTTGCCTTACCTGTTAATGACACGGTGGCGCGTGCGTCGCTACAAAGCTTGCATCAAAATATTGAAATTACCAGTATTGGTCAAATGAATGACATTTATAACGAGGCAACAAACGAAACCTTGGATGAATCGGCGATCGAACGAGTGCTGACACAGAAATCTGCGTACTATACTTTCATCAATCCGCTTGAGCTTGGTGCCTGTCTTGCAGGTCAAGAAGGGTTAGATCAGACAGTGAGAGACTATGCGCTGCATGCTGGCTGCGCCTTTCAAATTGCCGATGATATTATTGGGACTTTTGGTAATGAAATGACGACAGGCAAGGGTGCTAATGATGATATTCGTGAAGGTAAGATGACCTTGATTGCCCAATACGGTTTGGCCCATACTGATGACGCACGGCGAGATACACTCCGGGCCACAATGGGTAACCAACAGGCAACAGATGATGAATGTGATCAGGTGCGACAGATCTTGACCGCTAGTGGTGCCTATAGTTATGCGACCGAACGCCGTGATTGGCATGCTGATCAAGCACGCCAGGCGCTTACTGAACCCACGTCGTTTGATCCGTTATTTGGACAATTCTTAAATGAATTAGTCACCTATGTGACAACTCGTCAAGCATAGGTTGCATCGATCTGTTATACTAAAAAGTACTTATGGCTGTAGAACGTATTGTTGATACAAGTGTTCACGACGAAGGTAGTGTCGATGAGCAACAAATTGAGGTTACTTTGCGGCCGCAAAGTTTTGCTGATTATGTTGGACAAGATCGTTTAAAGCGTAACTTGAAACTGGCGATTGACGCTGCTAAAAAACGTGACGAGCCGATTGATCACGTACTGCTGTATGGGCCTCCAGGACTAGGTAAAACTACCATGGCAACGGTGATTGCTAACGAAATGGGCAAGAATATTCGTGTGACTGCTGGTCCAGCCATTGAACGCGCAGGTGATCTGGCGAGTATTCTAACCAATCTTGGTGATGGCGATATTTTGTTTATTGATGAGATTCACCGCTTATCTCGCACCGTCGAAGAAGTGCTCTATAGTGCCATGGAGGATTTTAAACTCGACATCGTTATTGGCAAAGGCCCAGCTGCTCGATCGGTTCGCCTGGATCTGCCGAAGTTTACCGTAATTGGTGCTACGACTCGGACAGGAGCACTCGCCGCCCCGCTACGTGATCGATTTGGTTTGATTCACCGTCTAGAGTTTTATACACCGTCTGAGATTTCGCAGGTTATTACGCGTGCTGCCGATATCCTCGAAAGTAAGATCAACCCAGTATCAGCAGAAATGCTATCAACTCGAGCACGCTTAACTCCACGTATCGCCAACCGCCTCCTAAAACGTGTTCGTGATTATGCTGATGTTAATGGTGATGGCATTATCGATGCGACTATTACTAAAAGTGCGCTTGAACTACTAGAAATTGATGATTTGGGGCTCGATGCTGCCGACCGTCACTTGCTAGTGAGTATTATTGATAACTATGGCAACAATCCGGTTGGGTTAAATACGATCGCAGCACTTACTGGCGATGAGGCGACGACGATTGAAGATTTCTATGAACCGTATCTATTACAGATTGGTTTTATTGAACGCACTCCACGTGGGCGACGTGTAACCGCTAAGGCCTATGCGCATCTGGGGCGGACTGCACCGAAAAGTCAGCAGGACTTGCTATAATATAGACATGGCAGATCAAGTATCCCCACCGATTCCTCCTCAGAATCAACCATCAAATACTCCACCACAACCGGTGGCCTATGACACGAATGGCAATCCTTTGTATGCCGCACCTCCTCAGGGTGCTGTTGCCGCAACACCACAAATTGTTCATTTGAGTCGTGCGGTAAGTCCTGAAGAGCAAGAGATTACTCCTGAAATTCAGCTCAAGCATGATCGCTCGGTTGCTGAATATCCTCATCTGAATCTTAGTAAAGCGGAGTATATCCTAAGTGCTGTCCGTCGTCATCCGATTGGCCTTACTGTTCCGGTTGGCTTAACGGCTTTTCTGATTACTCTCATCGCTTTAGTGGTGTTTAACTATGACATTATTGTTGATTCACTTGGTGTTTTTGACGCTCCAGCATACGGGATTATTTTATTGGTAGGTCTACTACTAGGCATCCTGGTTCTTTTAGGCGGCTATATTGCTATCTGGGTATATATGAATAATCGCTTCTTCTTAACTAATGAAAGTGTCATACAGGAACTACAGATGAGCTTGTTTACTCGCAAAGAGCAAACGGTGAGCCTCGCCAATATTGAAGATGCCAGCTATGATCAAAAAGGAATTATTCAGATGCTGTTTAACTACGGCTCTATCCGTCTCAGTACCGAAGGTGACGAGACGACCTATCGTTTTAGCTATGTCGCTAATCCAAAAGAACAAATTGCCATTTTGAATAACGCCGTCGAAGCGTTTAAGAATGGCCGTCCAGTTGATCAAGACTAATTAACGGTTTGTTTTAACGTAGTCAGCTTCTTTTTCAAGATCGGCGCGTAGGCTATAGCCTTTACACTTGTCGTTGTCGCAGTTGACGCCCTCGTAGCGGTAGTTAGCATTCTTGTCGCCAAGTTTGACGCCGTTAGGATCGGTAAAGAGAGTAGGATCAACAGAGGGTAATGCCTTGTCATTAATTTCTGATGGGTAGTAGCCGTTTTTAGCAAAGAAAACTTCTTCAAGGCTATAGTACATCGCATTGATAGCAGTTTTGCGCTGATCATCGCGCTGTGTGGCGGATAGGTGATTTTTTTGAACAAAGAGAACAACTGTTGCAACACTCAAAAAGAGAGCTACAACGATAACTTCAATAACGGTAAATCCATGTGTACGTTTCATTAGTTCTCATTATAACACTTGTTGAATGAGGCTGTATGCAGAATCAATCATAAGTATTTTATTCATTGTTCTCACGGTTATGGCAAATTATTCTCTGTCGACGTATAATAGTAAGTAGATTAAGAAGAGGGGATAACTATGGCGAAAAAGACTGAAAAACCAGAAATGGCCGAAAAATCAGCCACTAATGAAGGAAAATTAAAGGCCCTAGGCCTAGCGATGGATCAGATCACCAAACAATTTGGTGATGGTTCGATTCGCCGACTAGGCGACACGGCTCGTGTAGATGTTGAACTAGTATCAAGTGGCTCACTCAGTGTCGACTTGGCACTTGGTGGTGGTTATCCAAAAGGCCGCATCATCGAGATTTATGGTCCAGAAAGTTCTGGTAAGACAACACTGACACTTCATGCGATTGCAGAAGTACAGAAAAATGGTGGTACAGCGGCCTTTATCGATGCCGAGCACGCACTTGATCCAGCCTATGCTCGTCGCCTAGGTGTTGATACTGACAACTTGTATGTTAGCCAGCCGGATAATGGTGAGCAAGCGCTTGAAATCGCTGAAACACTGGTCCGTTCAAATGCTGTTGACCTTGTTGTTGTTGACTCTGTTGCTGCACTTGTTCCACAGGCAGAAATTGACGGCGATATGGGCGACAGCCACATGGGTCTTCAGGCTCGTTTGATGAGTCAGGCGCTTCGTAAGCTAACCGGTATTATCAATAAGAGCAAGACAACTGTTATCTTCATTAACCAGATCCGTATGAAGATTGGTGTTATGTTTGGTAACCCAGAAACCACAACTGGTGGTAATGCGCTGAAGTTCTACGCGTCAGTCCGTCTTGATATCCGCCGTACTGGCCAGATCAAAGTAGGTGAGGATATTGTCGGTAACCGGACTAAGGTCAAGGTTGTGAAGAACAAGATTGCCCCTCCTTTCCGCGTAGCTGAATTCGATATTATGTACAACGAAGGTATCTCAAAGACTGGTGACGTGCTTGACCTTGCTGTTCAGCATGGCATTGTCGGTAAAGCTGGTGCTTGGTTTGACTACAACGACGGCAAAATTGGCCAAGGTCGCGAAGCCAGCAAGGTATATCTAAAAGAGAATCCTGAAGTCTTAGCAGAGATCGAAGCCAAGGTTCGTGCCAAGGTTGCCGAAGCCGCTGGTGACGCTGCACCTGCAATGACAGCCGAAGACGAAGCAGCGTAATAGTTCGTTATATAGGACTGGTTGCATGAAAATTACTGCAGTCACCGCTCAGCAAAAGGATAAAAACCGGCTGAACGTGATGGTGGATGGAAAATA
>CAMLED010000066.1 GCA_946479115.1 uncultured Candidatus Saccharibacteria bacterium
ATTCACCCTGTGAACCAGTACAAACGATTGTTACTTTACCGTCAGGTAGTTTTACGACATCTTCCATTTTGACGACAACGTCTTTAGGAATCTTGATGACACCAGCACGAAGAGCGACTTCGAGGTTCTGGATCATTGAGTAACCGGCAAACGCAACCTTACGGTCGTGCTTTTTAGCTTCTTCAAGAATCACCTGCATACGGTGGATCTGAGATGAGAAACAGCTCAGGATAAGACGGCTATTTGGATATTTATCCATCACCTGGCCCATTGATTGCTGAATATCAAATTCACCGTGCTCATGTCCACCTTCAGATTCACAGTTGGTTGATTCGTTCATAAGCATCAAGATACCTTCGGTTGAAGCGATCTCCGTCAGACGCTCAAGGTCGAACTTCTTACCATCAACTGGATTGTCTTCAAAGCGCCAGTCACCAGTGTCAACAAGGACACCAAGTGGCGTACGGACAACAACCGCGGTAGCATCAGGAATTGAGTGGTTCACGCGAACGAGTTCGATTGAGAAACTATCACCAAGCTGCACGCGTTCGTGAGATTCTGGATTCATTTCATTGTATTGTGGTTCAAATCCACTTGTCGCTTCTTCCATGGTGCGCTGCAACATACCAAGCGTAAACTTGCTGGCGTAGACAGGTGCTGGAATCTTGTCAGCAACGTGTCGATAAGCACCAATGTGGTCAAGGTGACCGTGTGTAAAGACGTGGCCACGGATCTTGTGCTTGTTCTCTTCCAGGTAGGTAATATCTGGTGTGATGTAGTTAATACCTGGGTAGTCAGAACCTGGGAACAGGAACCCACAGTCGATGACGATAATATCGTTATCATATTCGATTGCCATCATGTTCTTGCCAATACCCATTTCACCCAAGCCACCGATTGGCATAATCTTGAGCTTTGGTACGTTAGCGTTAGCACGTGGCTGGTTTTTCTGATCAGCGAGGCTAAACTGGCGGCCATGATAGCCGTTATAGATAGATTTGTTTACCGGCACATTAATCATGTGCTGGCTAGCGCGTAAGTTGACGTTTTCACTGGTGCGACGCTGCGCACGGAAGACTTCACCCTTACGAGTGGTCGTACTGTTTAGTACGGTGTTATTTGATTTTTGTCGTTGTTGACCCTGCGGACGTTTACTTTGGTCGTCAGGTGTCGTGTTAGAGAGTCTTCGTTGACCCATAATGTGTTGTTTCTCCTTTTAATTATTGGAATAATTGCATAAATAAATACGAGTTGAGGGAGGTAGGACAGTCATGTAAGTGGTCTTTCCCTCTTCGATAAGTGTTCTTACTATAGCAGGTAGAGGGTAAAAGAGCAATGCGAGAAGCGGCCCAGGCTACTTAATAAGCTCTGGTACCCGCAAAAAATCGTCAATTAGTGTCTGACGAAGACTACCGTTATAAAGCGCAGCCGCTGGGTGATACAGCGGAATAATGAGCAGCTCGTCACCATCAATCTGTACCTGGTGCGGTTGACCGTGAATATCACCAATGACGGCGCCCGGCAGGAAGTATTCCATACTATGACGGCCAAGGGTAATGACGACTTTTGGCTTAATAATTTCGAGTTGCTTGAGCAGATACGGCATAAAAGCCTTCTTTTCGGCAGGCTTGGGATCACGGTTATTTGGTGGGCGGTACTTTACGACATTGGTAATATAGACGTCACTACGCTCAAGTCCGGCTTGCGCTAGCATTTCATTCAGAAATTTACCCGACGCCCCGACAAATGGTAGCCCTGTTAGATCTTCTTTCTTGCCCGGTGCCTCACCGATAAACACAATCCGAGCATCAAGATTGCCATCACCCATCACCAGCTGAGTTGCCTGTGCAGCAAGATCAGGACAGATATTTTTTTCTAGTATCTCCGTCTGCAGTTGGTCAAGTTGTTGCCGCTTGTTCATCTCCTTCTATTATACAAGTATCATCTTGATGACGACTAGGTATATTGTAAATAGTAGGTATTTGTGTTATAATTATACATATGACTTCCGCTGAAATACGCTTTCATACCCTTCCGTCGGCCGATGAGATCTCCTCTCTTGAGGATTTGTCTGAAACCGACTCTGAGATCTTATCGATCTACAACAACAGTAAGCGCCAGCCTTATGCCGAACTTGAACTTGAAGAAGTACACGATCTTTTAGACGAATTCGAAGATCAAACGTGCCTCGTTGCTTCACCCGAAGATGAACCAGATGAAATTGCTACAGTCGCTAACGTCGACTTTAAACGTGGCAAGCAAAAAGCTTGGATCGACGGTATCGCAACCCATCCCGACTACCAAGGAAATAAATTTGGCACTGAAATGATGAAATTTATCGAGCAAGAATCTAAAGTACGCGCACTCGCTGCTGTTGCTCTGAACTCGGTACCAAATGCTATTCAATTTTACGTGAAGGCCGGGTATGACATCGACGACACGCAGCCGTCCAAACAAGCAGATGATCGTGTCATGACTAAATTTCTTGATAGATCATAGCTTCAAAAGACGCGCTTAACCGTATGTAGATATCACATCACAGACTACCTAGCGTGCGTGAATAGCGAATGCTATACTACCGATAATAAATCTAAAAACGAGGTGTGGCATGTCCGTTGAAACAGTACCTTTCTCTCACGATACTTCTATTAATTTTGAGGAAAGTACAGAGGAGCGACGCGTTCGATTACACTACGAGTCGGCTTCTATTTACCGGGCGCTCCACGAACTGGAGACGCGCTACAACACCCTCACTCTTGGTCTGATTGCGATTGCACAATCCGGCTACGCTCAGGCGAATGAAGAGGAGGTTGAAAAACATCACGCTCTCGCGCAAGATATTGCCAAACTACGCCAAGAACAGGCACAACTTATTATTGATATCGCCAACTGTAATCGCACCATTTGGCGACCACCTTACGATAAACCTAAAGAAATAGCTGAACGGGCTAGAATCGAGCACCCCTACGTCGTACAAATTTATAACGGCGGAGAGGATCCTCTCACAAAAGGCACGTACAACAGATACCTTCCCGGCCTTGCAGAGTAGCATCCAATTAAAAATACCCGGTCGTGAAGCCGGGTATTTTTTTAATGTCGCCTCTATTGTTCGAGGTCTTTGATACTAAGGCTAAGACGGCCACGCTCGTCGATGCCAGTTAGTTTTACCTTGAGGATTTGACCTTCATGCAGAACGTCTTCTACCTTTTCAACGCGCTCGCTAGAAAGCTGTGAGATATGAACCATTCCATCGATGCCAGGCATGATGTTAATGAAAGCACCAAAGTCCTTGATACTAACGACTTTACCATCGTAGATCTTGCCCACTTCTGGCTCTTCGGTCAGTGATTTAATCCAGTTGATAGCTTTTTCGATATTGGTTGTATCGCTAGCGGCAACAGTAATCAAACCGTCTTCCTTGATATCGATCTGGGCACCGGTTTCTGCGGTAATCTTGTTGATCACTTCACCGCCCTTACCGATAACTGCACCGATCTTGTCAGGATTAATCTTGATCTTTTCAATCCGTGGCGCGTATGGGCTAAGGTTTGGCTTTGGTGTCGCGATCGTTGTTAGCATGTGTGCGAGGATGTGTGCACGACCAGGCTTAGCAGCTTCAAGCGCTTGGCGAAGGACAGATACTGGCAGACCATGAACTTTCATGTCCATTTGAATCGCCGTAATACCCTTTTCAGTACCAGTTACCTTGAAGTCCATGTCACCAGCGAAGTCTTCGGCATCGGCAATATCAGATAGCACGTACGGTGTGTCGCCGTCCATCATCAAGCCCATCGCAATACCAGAGACTGGTGCTTTAAGTGGCACACCAGCATCCATCAATGCCAAGACTGAGCTACAGGTAGCTGCCATTGAGGTTGAACCGTTTTGGCTCATGATTTCGGTGACGCTACGGATTGCGTATGGGAATTCTTCTTCGGTTGGCAGCACTGGCATAACGGCACGCTCTGCAAGGTAGCCGTGACCAATTTCGCGGCGACCTGGTGAACCAAGACGGCGTACTTCACCAACAGTATAGCCAGGAGCGTTGTAATGGTGCATGTAGCGGCGTTCGTAGTCATTTTGTTCCATGGTATCAACCATTTGTGCGAAGCTTAGTGGCGCGAGCGTCACGATGTTCATACCCTGCGTGACACCACGAGTAAAGAGTGACGAACCATGTGTTCGTGGCAAAATACCAATTTCTGAACTGAGCTGGCGGATTTCATCAAGCTTACGGCCGTCTGGACGAAGGTTGTCTTCAACGATACCGCGACGAACATCTTTATGAAGCGCCATCGTGAATGCTTCGTCGTACTCACCGCGAAGTAGTTTATAGTCCTCTTCACCGAATTTTTCGATCATCGCATCGTGGAATTGATCACGGAGTGTTGAAACAAGTTCGTTGCGTTCTGGGTATGGTTTGCGGAGGTCTTCACCTAGCTTGCCGTTCATCCATTCATCGACAACAGTTTGGAATTCATCGTTTGGCAAAATAAGTTCGTATGGTAATGGTTCAACACCAACTTTTGCAACCAATTCTTTTTGCGCAGCAATCGCTGGCTGGAAGGCATCAAATGCCCAGGCTAGTGCATCAGCGACGACTTCTTCTGAAACCTGGTTCGCACCAGCTTCAACCATGGTAATACCACTTTCGATACCAGCAACGACGAGGTCAAGATCACTTTCTTCGCGCTCTTCTGGTGATGCGAAAGCTTTAAATTCACCGTTCACCTGCGCCACACGTAGACCAGCTACTGGACCATCAAATGGCGCACCAGTCAGCATCAATGCAGTTGAGGCAGCGATCATCGCGACCATGTCGGGGCGGAAGTTTGGATCCATTGAAAGGACGGTTGCGACGTTCTGCACTTCTTGGCGGTAGCCTTTTGGAAACAGTGGACGGATTGGGCGGTCAATCAGACGACCGATCAGGATTGCTTCGTCGCTTGGGCGGCCTTCACGTTTGATAAAGCGGCTGCCACTGATTTTGCCAGCTGCATAAAATTTTTCTTCGTAATCAATTGATAGCGGGAAATAATCCATGCCGCTGATGGCTTTTTTGCTGACCATAGCAGTACCAAGTACGACCGTTTCGCCGTAGGTTACGAGTACTGAAGCGCTGGTACGGAAACCAACACGGTTCACTTCTAGTTTTAGTGGTTTACCACAAAGTTCAGTAGTAACAGAAATAATTTCCTTACCAGTAGGGTTAATAGTAGACATTATGTGTCCTC
>CAMLED010000067.1 GCA_946479115.1 uncultured Candidatus Saccharibacteria bacterium
TCACCCTGACAGTTTTCACAGCGTCCACCCTTGACGTTAAAGCTAAAGCGTCCAGCTTTGTAGCCGCGGATGTTTGCCTCTGGAGTACCAGCAAATAGTTCACGAATTGGCGTAAAGACACCAGTATAGGTGGCTGGGTTAGAGCGTGGTGTTCGGCCAATAGCAGACTGGTCAATAACAATTGCTTTATCGAGATGATTAATACCCTCGATATTTTCATGGGCACCCGGCACTACATGCGAACGATGCAAACGAGCTGAAAGTTCTTTGGCCAGAATGTCGTTTACGAGTGTTGATTTACCACTACCGCTGACGCCGCTGACTACCGTCATAACACCAAGTGGGAATGATACATCAATGTCTTTGAGATTGTTTTCTTTGGCGCCACGAATAATTAGTTCCCGGTCTTTCATAACTGGACGGCGCTTCTTTGGTACAGCAATCTTTTCAACACCAGACAGGTAACGTCCAGTCATACTGTCAGGATTATTTGCGACTTCTTCTGGCGTACCGGCAGCAACAACATTGCCACCCGCCACACCTGCACCAGGACCAATATCAAGTAAGTAATCAGCGTGACGAATCGTGTCTTCATCATGTTCAACAACAAGTACGGTATTGCCCAGGTCACGCAGGTGTTTTAGCGTCATGATCAAACGATCGTTATCTCGTTGGTGCAAGCCAATTGATGGCTCATCAAGTACGTACAACACACCCTGCAGACCAGATCCGATTTGAGTCGCCAAGCGGATACGCTGTGCTTCACCGCCAGAAAGAGTGTTGGCGGCACGAGCAAGTTCAAGGTAATTCAAACCGACGTTACTCATAAAGCCAAGACGTGAATTAATTTCCTTCATAATCTGACGAGCGATGAATAATTCTTGCTCGCTTAGTTTCAAGGTGTTCGTAAACAGATCAAGTGCATCATCAACACCTAGATTACAAATATCCATAATACTCAAACCATGAACGGTGATTGCAAGGACGACCGGCTTTAGACGCGCGCCCTGACACGCGTGACACTGACGTTCGCGCATAAAGCGCTCAATGTCTTTGCGCATAAATTCGCTATCAGTTTCTTTGTGGCGACGCTCTAGATTTGGAATCACACCTTCGTAAGCTGAATCATAGCTACGGCCAGCGCCGATCTGCACCCGGTACGTTTCACTGCCAGTACCGTACAGTACTTTTTGTAACGCCTCTTCACTTAGTTCGCGAACTGGAACATTCAAACTGAACTTATGACGGTCAGCCACAGCCGCGAGTCGCTTCATATACCACGCATCACTATTCACGCGGTTGTATGGACGGATCGCACCCTCAGAAATTGTCAGGTTTGGATTAAAAACGAGATCAGGATCGACTTCGAGGCGGCTACCTAGACCAGTACAGACAGGACAGGCACCTTGTGGAGCGTTAAAGCTAAACAAACGTGGTTCAAGTTCAGGAATATCCTCGTTTGGATGATCAATACAGGCGTAGCGCTGACTAAATGTCGTCACTTCATCAGTATCGGCATTCATTAATTCAACAACACCTTCGCCGATTTCGAGTGCTTGCTCAACAGACTGTGTCACGCGGCCAGCCATGTCAGCACTCATTGCAATACGGTCAACCACGATTTCAATATCGTGCTTATAACTTTTCTGCAAATCAGGGAATTCATCAAGCGCGTACACGACACCATCAACACGCGCCCTAGCAAAACCTAATCGGCGGTATTGTTCAGGTACATGAGCGAACTCACCTTTTTTACTTTTTACGATTGGCGCCAAGATAAGCAACTTGGTACCGTTTTCAATTTTCATAATTTCATCAATAATCGCCTGTGGTGTCCGACGTGAAACTTCTTTGCCACATACAGGACAATGCGGCACACCGATACGCGCAAACAAGAGACGTAGGTAATCATAGATTTCAGTGACAGTCGCAACCGTACTTCGCGGGTTGCGGCTGGTTGATTTTTGATCAATCGAAATAGCAGGACTTAAGCCATCAATCGAGTCGACGTCTGGCTTGTCCATAATACCCAAAAACTGACGCGCATAACTTGAAAGACTTTCAACATAACGTCGTTGTCCTTCGGCATAAATCGTATCAAACGCGAGACTTGATTTACCACTTCCAGACAAACCAGTAATAACAACTAGCTTGTCGCGCGGAATCTCGACATCAATATTTTTGAGGTTGTGTTCACGTGCACCACTGACTTTGATAAACTCTGGCATAGCACCTTATTATAGCATAAAATTTACTACATTTTCTAGTGGCCAGATATGAAAGCACCTCTGTCGCTTTGCCATAAAATGACAAAATAACAGAGGTGATACTTTCACATCATCGTACGCATCAGAGCTGCAAAACCAGCAAGCACCGAGACGACAACGGGCCATACAAACAGCAAATCACGCATGGAGCGTAACTGACTTTTCATGTCAGGGCTAATAAGCTGTGCCATGACAAGACCTTTCTGGTTGAAGGGTGAAAGCAACAAGGCAAAAGGAGTATGCGTTACCACTCCTCTGCACCACTGCAACTTTCGTCTTATAAAAGTCACTTTACAACTAATAGCATCTACTGTCAATAGCATCACGCTTATCGTTGCATGGTTTTGACAGGACTGCTATATTCGTATTTGAATTATTACTGAAAAGAGGTGGACATGAAAAGAAACATTTTAATTATCGCAACGAGCATTATTGTATTTTGTGCGATGGTTAAATTTGGCTTCTTTGACGCGCTACTTCTCTTCCTTCTCGTTGGCGCAATTCCAGGCACAGATATCAGCATTCCATCATCAATCATGCTTCTTTCGACATCAACAATTGCCGTCTACATCATTGCAAAAATCACCACTCAACAAGCCTTTTACGCTCGTCTCGTTACTCGTCTTAAGAACCGCTATGCAGCCTATCGCAGCCGCTTACCAAAGCGACGCTATAGCGAAATCTAAGCTTCGCTATCCTGATCAGATAGGTCAGTTGGCATAATACTTTCTGCCCATAACTGCAGTTCCTGTAAGATGAACTGCTTATTCTCATCTTGTTCTGTTGTAGCCATTTTCTGAAGCGTACTCATAAAACCAGGAAGCTTACCGGTAATGCGGTTTGCTCGCCACATTTCCCATGTGCGCGATTCATCCTGACTCAAGCTTTGCGGATAATTACGGGCTTTGTAATGAAGCAAGAGTGGGTCAAGTCGTTCATCGGTAAACTCTGGATGAAAATCGGCTAGCTGCCGGGCATCGGCATTGCGTACCGTTTCAATTCGCAGACGATCCCTATCCTGCACAAAACCATCATACAGTTGCGCTTCTGGATCAGGTGATTTTTTAAACTCACTCTTTGATTCAAAGACGCTGCGCATATTCTCGGCAAACGCTGGCGTAGATAGCAAGATTGATTTATGTTTCTCAACTGTCGCCAGGTCAAGTTGAACCTTTTCCCAACCATCAGCCTGATTCAACACCCCAACGGGTGCTACAGCAGGAACTTTGTTGTATTGCAGCTCCTTGACCGGAATCTTCATAAAGCCATCTTCCTGGCGCTCATCCCAAGTTGCATACAGCTTCTTTTTTAGTTCATCAGCTGACATAGCGAGAAACGGCGTTGGATCATAACGCAGGTCATACACCACGACGTTACCATTTTTACCAGAGGTAAGCGGGAACGCCACGGTTGCTTTGTTAAATTCTGCATCGTAGCGACCACTGACATAGACAAACGGCTGCTTCACATCAAGATTAATCAGTTGTTTAACTTCATTCTTGTCACGCATCTTGAGCAGGTACTCATATAACTGCGGCTGCTTTGTTTTAATCAAACCCGTCACCGCTATCAATGCTTCGACATCGCTCAGTGCATCGTGAGCTTTGAAATGATCAATGCCGTTTAGTTTTGTCAGCAGCTCAAGTTTATTCACTGCTTTGCCGTCAACAACCGGCCATTCGATTCCTTCAGGGCGAAGCGCACGGGTCATACGTGTCACATCCAGCAAATCCCAGCGTGAGCGGCCTTCTTTCCATGACCATTCATATGGATCATAAAAATTACGCCACAATAAATGACGCACAAATTCGTCATCAAAACGAACACTATTAAACCCGGTGGCAATCGTATCAGGTGTAAAGATTTCTTCCATTAATAATTTTGCAAATTCAGCTTCGGTATATCCGTCAGCTTGTGTCTGTTGCGGAGTAATGCCAGTCACCATCAATGCTTCAGGACTCGGCAATGTATCGTCGTTCAGCTTTACAAGCACATTGTATGGCTCGCCAATCGGCTGCAGGTCCATATCAGTACGAATACCTGCAAATTGCATGATCCGGTCCTCACGAGCGTTCAAACCGCTTGTCTCTAAATCGTAAAAAAAGAATGTTTTAGCCATTACCCGTATTATAACAGTTATCTCTAGACAAAGAAAAAACGCACCAGGTGGTGCGTAAGGATTGCGACAAGTTGGATAAATTGCGTGGGGAGAGTGAAGCCAAAATGACTTCACTCTCCCCTATTGAACAGCCGCCCGGCCAATATTCAGTTGTGGGGGTGAAGCACTCCTTGCGGAGTTACTGTCTATAACGTTTCAATGAATTTCCTTTCCATGCAGGCGATTTGACGGGAAGTGTCGGTGCTCACCCGACGGATGAGCGACAACACTAGGTAAAACCTGAGATGTGCATCTGACTCCTTTTGGATCAACAACTTTAATTAAGAAAATTTATTTTAAGGGTAAAACAATTATTAATTAATTTTTGTTGGCCAAAGCCTGGCGGGGCGCCCCAGCTGGCGCGATCCACTAGACAAAGCCTGAATGATATTCCACATTTACTCCTTTGGTGGTCCAGGACGCCGGCGAAGGTCAGAAGATTTTGGTGAAGGTAGCGGCAAAAGCCGCTCGTGTCGGAGATGCTCTCGTCAACGAAATCACTTCCTTTCTTACTTGCGTCAGGTGACGCCCTATGAGTACCCGGGCGCGAGGTGTGCGCCATCGTGGGATACAAAGGTGAATGCTGATTGTCACAGCTTACTGAGTACTAAACTAATACACAGAAAGCTGTGGCAATCTGATTATCCAACTTATTAATGAACCGATCAAGAACAGTCGTTCAATTGATGGTGTATG
>CAMLED010000068.1 GCA_946479115.1 uncultured Candidatus Saccharibacteria bacterium
TCTTTTTCATTAAAAAAGCACCTTGGACCGAGCGTCACTTTATTTTTATCCTCATTGTGAGTGCCGTGTTGGCGGAATTGGTGAGCCTAGCGATTGGCCTTAATCAGAGCGTATGGTTTGATGAGGCGTATTCGATCTTCCTCGCTAAACAGCCGGTTGCTGAATTGATTCATCTAACATCGATTGATGGCCATCCGCCACTATTCTACCTATTGCTTAAAGGATGGGCTGCTTTGTTTGGCTGGAGTGAGTTGGCGCTACGTAGTCTAAGTGTATTGATGCTTGGTGGTACGATCATTGTCGCCGGATTACTAACGCGACGATTATTTGGTATACGTGCTGCGCTGCTCACATTGCCGCTACTGGTGATTGCACCATTTATGCTGCGTTATGGGTTTGAAATCCGTATGTATGCACTTGCGTCACTGATTGGCATCGCAGCTACCTATGTATTGGTACTTGCCGTGCAGGCAACGGAAAGTCGACGCCAATGGATATTGTACGGCGTGTACGCTGTTTTGGTTGCTATTGGTGTTTACACACTTTATTACACGGCCTTACTGTGGGTAGCACATCTAATATGGCTAATATGGCTGACTGTTAAAGAACGTCGGCCGCTGCTGCGAGCTCGTTGGCCTGTGGCATTTGCGGCAAGTGTCGTTCTATTTATTCCTTGGCTGCCAACCTTTGTGTCACAGTTGGGGAATGGTGCTTTGTCGCCTGTCGTCCGAACGCTAACACTCGAACAGCTTGTTGGTATTGTGACATTTAATTTCCTGTATCAGCCTATGTGGCAGCCGGGAGTGATCGGTTCATTCTTGACTGTTTGTGTGATCGTAATTGTTAGTTATTTTGCGATTAAAGCTTTTAAGTATGCTGCAACACACGAGCGACAATATCTGGTCCTGCTGGGACTATACGTATTAGTACCGGTCGCATTGCTAATGGCCGTCTCGCTCAATAAACCAATGTATATCGAGCGTTATCTTGCTCACCTAATTGTTGGCGGTTTATTATTTATTGGGGCAAGCGTGGCGATAACACTTGCACGTAAAAAATCAATTCGACTGTGGATTGTCGCAGGTGTACTGCTGGCTGTCATGGCAGGTGGCGCCGTTCATCTAGTGCAAATTGGCAATTATAATTTCCAGCGTTCTCAGCTTCCAAGTGTCAAATATGCCGCAGAAGTTGTTGCGCCAACTTGTAACGGCGATTCATTAATTGTTGCCAAAGATCCGTATGTTGCCATCGAATTATTATATTATTTGCCTCAATGCCAAGTGTATTTCTTTAACGAAACTGCCGAGCTAAGTGGTGGATATGCACCTGTTTCTAATAGTCCACTTCGCGTCGCGGATCCAGCGGATTTGGTTGGACTTGCGCAGCGCATTTACTATATTTATGACGGTGAATCAAATGTTGAATTCTCATCACGATTCCAGCAATTATCAGAACAGACTTTTGACAATACGCACGTGCTAGAATTTAGCGTGGAATAATTTTCATCAAGATTCTATAGCGCACGGCTAACCAGACCAACATAACGCCCGCGATCGACAAGACTAAGTTGAGCAGCCACGAGCTAGTCGGATCTTTAATGGCCAAGTGAACAAAGAAGACGAGAATGGCGTGCATGGTGTAAACATAAAGCGAGTTATGGCCAAAGGGAAGTAGCAGCCAACCAAACCAGCGTTTGATCTGAGGCTCGTAACGACTAAACAGCCAGAAGCTAGCGCCAAACCAAATCATAAATAAAATGACACGGACAAGCGGCAACTCTTCTTTATTGAACATTGGATTGACGATCATATTGATGTCGGTCAAGAAACGGCCTGACGCGCCAATGAATTCTTCACCGTGAACTAGCATAAAACTCGCGACCATTGTAACGGCCGCCAGACTGACGGTACTGATAATAACGGGCTTCTTTATACTGTTACTGAGTGATTCCCACCAGCGTTTGATCGTATTCCAGTGGAATCCAATCGTGAGTCCACCAAAGAAGATGAGCTGCCAGCTATAAACCTGTGATAATTCAGCGGTATCGAGCGTGCTATTGCTGTATTGGGTCCAGATGAAAATGCTGATTGCCATAACAACATACCATAGCTTGCGTCGCAGCAGCCACATGGCAATTGGACTGGCAAAGATGAACATGGCGTAGAGGCGTAGATAATCTGCCCAGCCATAGATATATTCAAAGGTCATCGCACCCTTTAAAATGTCCCAGACATTTTCACTCGGCAAACGAATGCCGGCTTTGAGGCCCGGGTTGTCAATAAATAGCCAGCCGACAAACGTAAAGAAGAGCATTAAAACGATGGCGGTAATATATAACTGCACAGCGCGTTTTAACAGGAGAGAGCTGACGACACGAAACGGCTTATCGATCAATTTTGACCCACGTACGATACCGAGGACGATACCCGAGATAAGGAAAAAGCCTTCGGCGGCTGATACGTATAATTGTCCTCGACCCGTCCACCAATCTAGGCCATTAGGGTAGAAGGCAAGGTGGTCCAGAATAATTGCCACCAAAAAATAACCTCGCAAAAGGTCGAATGTTTCGATACGTGAAGACATTTTCTGTAGCACTAACTGTATATTATACTATACGGTTTACGATATACTGGTAGGATGAAACCTACACCCTACCCTGCTCCAGACTTTAATTTAAAAGATAGCAATGGTACCGCTCACCAACTGGCTGACTATGCTGATAAATGGGTAGTCCTCTATTTTTATCCAAAAGATGACACGCCTGGATGCACAACTGAAGCCTGCAGTCTGCGTGATGCACGCGATGATATTGCCGCACTTGGAGCAGAAATTATTGGTGTTAGTAAAGACGATGCCAGTAGTCATGACAAATTCAAAGAAAAATACACACTCAACTTTACATTACTAAGTGATCCAGATATGACTACAATTACCGCATACGACGCATGGGGTAAAAAGATGTTCGGCAAAGAAGGTATTTTGCGTAAAACCTTTATCATCAATCCCGATGGTCAAGTTGTGAAAGTCTATGGCCGCGTGACACCACTAGGCCATGGCGAGCAGATTATCGCCGAGCTAAAGTTGCTGCAGGCATAAATTAACGAGGCCGTTTTGCGGCCACACCGCGTGCAAGATCTGCAAAGCGATCATCAATAACCGTTGGGGTGAATGAACCGTATTTTCGAACCACGGCTTGTTCAATGAGAAAGTCAGCAATAGCTGGATTTTTTGGTAACAGCGAACCGTGCATATATGTTGCGATAACATTTCGATAGCGCGCACCTTCGGTATCGTCTTGACCGTTATTGCCAGCACCTTTAATGACTTTACCGAGCGGCATAACGTTTTTGCCAAGAAATGTTTGACCGCTGTGATTCTCGTACCCGATAATTTCACCAAATGTATCACTCTCGGTAATAATGTTACCCGTCAGGCGTTCGGCACCAGCATGCGTTTCAATATCAAGCAGTCCAATCCCTTCGATGACATGACCGTCTTGGGTTTTGAAGAATTTGCCAAACAATTGGAATAGGCCGCAGATCATCAGCATTGGGACGTTGTCATTGGCAAGCTTGTGCAGTTGTGGGCCAATGGCTAGTAAATCGTTTTGAATAATATCTTGACCAGAATCTTGACCACCGCCACCAACAATCAGATCAACGTCTTCAGGAAAAGTGTCACCGGGATTATAAGTCAATAAATTAACGTCATGGCCGTGCCATTCTAGTCGGCGTTTCAGAACAAGCGTGTTGCCCCAGTCGCCGTAAATATTCATGTCACGTGGGTATAGCTGCAACACATTAATTTCCTTTTTATCGGTCATGAGATTTGCTCCACATCAGTAATTTTTGCTAATTCGCGTCGCAAGGCTAACATGGCGGTATAGGTACAATAGACACGTTTTGGGCCATCGCTACTGGCAATAAAATCACGAAGAGCGGCCGATAGATTAGGCTCAACAAGTCCCATTTCGATTTCATCGTATTGCAAACGTAGCGCCATATCGTGGGCACGGACACCCGTCACGGTTGCTACACCGTCAGCCCGTAAGCTCTCGAACTCGACGTCCCATAGCCATGACATATCGCGCCCATCGGCATAATTATCATTAATAGCGATCATTGTTTGGTAGCCTTCTGGCTTGAATGACGACAGGCTGAGGCGAAAGCCGCTAGGGTTCTTAACAAGCACGAGTTCAAAGGGCTGGCCGTTAACGGTTAAAGTTTCGCCGCGACCAAAGGCAGGGGTAACTTCGGATAGGGCAGTAACAAGCTTTTCTTTGTCATGCTCAGCAGGGAGTACGCAACGTGCAAGTGATAAAGCGGCTGCGGCGTTATAGATGTTATAAACTCCATGAAGCTTCAGGCTGGTTGTCAGTAATTTACCTTCGACTAAAAACTGCGCTTGGTTGTCTTTTAATTTATGCAAAATGACACCGGCTGCTGGTTGCTGCAATTCTTTTGCGATTGTGGCGTTGCTACGCATATCGTCGTCACTCGGGAAGAGGTGAGTGAGTTCCGGGGACAAACCAAAGTAATGAACTTTTTCAGTTGGAAGATCTTTTGCGATAGCCGCGACGCGGGGATCTTCACGGTTGAGTACGACAGTATCGGTAGTTGCTGCGGCAATTTGAGCCAACATTTTAGCGGTGGTATCAATCTCACCGAAGCGATCAAGTTGGTCACGCATGACATTTAGTAGCAGACTATAGCGGGGTGGAACGGTTTTGACAAAATGAACAGCGTGCGCTTCATCAAGTTCCAGTACGGCAATATCGGCATCTAGGTGGCCTTTATTGTCAACTTCACCGAGCAGGGCTGCCGCGACGCCACGGGTAAAATTACTACCAGTTCGGTTGGTAAAGACTTTTAAGCCTTGGCTCTCTAGTAGGGCAACAACCATTTTTGTCGTAGTTGTTTTACCATTTGTGCCGCTAATAACGACTGTGCCATGAGGAAGTTGGGCAAGGGTACGTTTAATAAAATCAGGGTCAATCTTTTCAACAAACAAACCCGGTAGGGCAGAGCCACCACCGCGAATGCGGGCAATAGTTCGCACGGCTTTACCAAGCAAGGTAACATAGGGTTTTGACATGTATCTATTATACC
>CAMLED010000069.1 GCA_946479115.1 uncultured Candidatus Saccharibacteria bacterium
CCAGGCGAAATCGATCACCGGTACTGTTGATGCCAGCGACAAATCAGCCGCAATCGCGACACTGACTAAACAAGGCCTGCGCCCGATCAGCCTCAAGGCCGGTGGCACCAGTGCCAATAAGGCAAGTTTTAGCCTGAACGATTTTATGGGTGGCAACAAAGTCAAATCTGATGATCTTGTTATGTTTACCCGCCAGTTAAGCGCCATGGTAAGCGCAGGCGTGCCACTACTTCGTGCCCTTGGTTCACTCGAAAGCCACACCGAAAGCCCAGCCCTACGTAAAGTTGTTGGTCTGATTATGAAAGATGTCGAAGCTGGCTCACCACTCGCCGACACCTTGGAAAAATATCCTAACACCTTTAGTGATGTTTATATCAACATGGTCCGCGCTGGTGAAGCTGCTGGTATCCTCGATGAAATTCTAAAGCGCCTCGCTATGCAACAAGAGAAAAATGCCACCATTCGCAAAAAGGTAAAAAGTGCCATGACCTACCCGACCGTCTTGATCGTCATCACCATCCTCGCTTTCTTTGGACTGATGTTGTTCGTTATTCCACAGATCGGCAAGATCCTCGTTGACCTGGGTGGCCCTGACGCTAAACTGCCAGTTCTGACTCAGGCGATGCTTGGTATCAGTGGCTTTATGACATCGTATTGGTACATTGTTCTGCCCGTCATTGGTGGTGGTGTTGTTCTATTGCTCCGTTGGTTAAAAACTCCTGTTGGTAAATCAGTCTTTCATCATTTCGTTTTAAAAGTACCTGGTGTTAAGGTCATTGTCACCAAGGTCGCCGTAGCTCGTTTCGCACGTACCTTTGCCGCGTTAATGGGAGCAGGTGTTGCCGTCCTTGAAGCCCTTAACGTGACCGCACGTGCCGTTGGTAATGTGGTGTATGAAAAAGCTTTGGTTGATGCAGCCGAAGCGGTTAAAAACGGCGCAACCCTATCCTCAGTTATCGAAAAAAATGATCTTTTTCCAGCAATCGTTGCCCAGATGCTTGCCGTTGGTGAAGAGACCGGACAGACCGATGTCGTCCTCGTCAAAGTAGCAGACTTTTACGAAGAAGAGGTTGATGTAGCAATCGACGGCCTCAGTGCGATCATCGAACCAGTCATGATCGTTGTCATGGGTTCAATGGTCGGTTTGATTGCTGCCAGCGTCATGGGTCCAATCGCTGGACTTGCCCAAAATATCAAGAGTTAAACCGCCAAAAACCATACCGCTCATGGTATACTGGTATCAAACTACTTGTAATGGGCATCAATGGTAAAGTTATTCTATAAAGACAAGCCAATCATCGGACTTGATATCAGTCAAACTGGCATCAAGGTGATGGCTGTTGACCCAAAAAAATGGTCAGTCCTCGGCTACGGATCGGTTGATCTTGACCCAGCAAAAGTACAGGCCTCACTCGACGGTGACGATGCCTATCTGAGCGATAGCTTGGCGTCACTCCTAAAAGATAAACTGATTGGCACGCTACCAAGCAATCATGCTGTTGTCGGCATCCCGACAAGCCGTACCTATTCACGAACCTTTACTGTCCCGACCTCAGCGGAGAAGAATCTGCAAGATGCAGTTGAAGTAGAGGTTGACCAGTACATCCCTATCCCGTTCAGCTCACTCTATGTAGACTACGAAATTATCACCCGTACCAAAGAACAGCTCACCATCGCCATGTCGGCCGTCCCAAAGACGTTAATCGACAATTGCCACAGCGCGCTTGAAAATGCCGGCATTCAACCAGTCATGATTGAACCTAGCATTAATTCAGTTGCCCGTGTCCTCGAAGCTACCGAAGAGGGTCACCTGACTACGCTGATTATCGACATCGGTCCGGCCAGTACGGATATTGCTGTCCTTGAAAGTGGCACGATTCGTGTGAGCGGTGGTCTTGGCATTGGCGGTAATACATTTACGCTTGATATCGCCAAAAAAATGAACGTCGCACTTGAAAATGCCCATCAGCTAAAAGTCCTTAACGGCCTTAGCGCCAGCCCACGCCAAGCAAAGATTTCAGCTGCATTGCAGCCAAGCTTGCAGCGCATTTTAACAGAGGTACGCAAGGTGATTCGTTATTACAACGAACGCCTCAATAACGATCGTAATATCGAGCAAGTTCTGGTTGTCGGTGGCGGCAGCAACGTGCCAGGCATTGGTGACTACTTTACAAACGAGTTAGTCATGGCTGCTCGTGTGGCCAGCCCGTGGCAAAAGCTTGATTTTGGCAGTTTGCCACAGCCGAATAAACAATTCCGTCCTCGCTATATTGCTGTGGCCGGACTTGCCAGCGTTGACCAAAAGGGGATCTGGAAATGATTAATCTTTTGCCACCAGAAGAACGTCGCCAGCTTGCCGCTAGCCGCACTAACAGCCTACTGTTACGCTATAACTTTTTCATGATTGGCGTCCTGGCCTTTATTGGCCTTGCCATCGGTGTAACGTACGTATATCTCAGTACTACACAGGCTTCAGCTGAGCAGCAAGTTACAAATAACAAAAGTAAAGTCGCCAACTACAACCAGGTGCAGCAACAAGAAACTGCTTTTAAGTCTAATCTTGCCACAGCTAAAACAATTCTCGACAAAGAAGTCATCTACACCAAGGCCATTCTTTCTATCGCCAGGCTAATTCCAAACGGCGTGGTGCTACAAAGCCTCAATCTTG
The DNA here is from genome assembly GCA_946479115.1 of uncultured Candidatus Saccharibacteria bacterium. The sequence goes on from CAMLED010000069.1 coordinate 2,669, forward strand.
ATGCACAAACATTCGGGACCCAAACCGCATTGAATTTTCAGGCTAAATCTATCGAAGACGCTGTCAAATTAAAAACTGTCCTAGAGACCTCGAAAGTCTTTACGAACGTTCACTTCCAGAGTATTGAAGAGAGTAGCGGATCAGCCGACTATCCTGTTTCGATCAACTTGAACGTGACTATCAATAAAAATATCGCGCTAAGCGAGGATACAAAATAATGAAACATTCTCGCCTCACCGCAACGACCCTGCGACTGATCCTTGCGAGCAGTTTGATTCTCGCGATTGCCGGAGCGGCAATTATCTTTACGCTAGCCAGCACCCGCCTCAAAGAGGTAGCGACAACGGTGAGTCACAAAGTTGCCGACGCCGAAGCTAGTCAAAACAGCTTGACGAATCTTAAAAAGATCGAGGCGTTCCTTGCCGAGCATCAAGATACTGTTACCCGCGCTAATGACATCGTTGCTGAAAGTAAAAGCTATGAATACCAAGATCAAATCATCTTTGATCTCAAAGCCTACGCCGCAAGTGCTGGTGTCAAAATCACTAACTTTGACTTTACTTCAGGTAATTCAGCTGCCCCTACAACACCTGCCGCTGGCGCAGCCACAGCAACTCCAGCTGAAGGCGCCGAAGCAGCTACAGCAACCGCTGCCCCTGCTGTAAAATCAACGTCGGTGTCTATCGCCCTTGAAAGTCCTATTCGCTATGAAAACTTACTACGCTTTGTCAAAGCAATCGAACAAAACCTAACTAAAATGCAAATTTCCGCCATCACCCTTTCAAAGGGCACAACCAATGATCAAGTCACCACCGATACACTCTCTATTGAGGTCTATATTCGTTAGGAGAAATTATGGATATATCATTTAATACCAAGGCCATCACCAACTTCCTTCACCGCTATCACGTGATTCTGTTTTCTATCTTTATTCTCGGTGGTCTTGTCTTTATGGTTCTGTCACTGAACAATATCATTATTTCCAGCTCGAAGGCCGGTGCAGATTATACCCCTGATGGCACAACTTTCTCATTTGATCAAACAACCATCGACCGGATCGATAATCTAAAATCACGTGACCAAGCAGCAGATGGCCTTGATCTGTCGAATGGCCGGAGTAATCCTTTTGTTGAGTAGTGAATCGAAAGCGTTTATACTAGTAGTATGTTAATAACCGGCTTACGCTTACTCAACGCACCTGTCATGGGACTCCAGACCGGTAGCGAACTTGCCCGTACGAACAAAGCCATCATCGACCCCAAGACACTTGCCATTGTCGCTTACGAAGTTACTGGTCCACTTTTAAATGAACACCCTTCTTTGCTTCGCGTGGTCGACGTCCGCGAGTTTAGCGATATCGGGCTTATCGTTGATTCCAGTGATGAATTTGTTGGCCTTGATGACATTATTAAACTCAAATCAGTGTACGATCTTCACTTCTCACCAGTTGGTATGCCAGTGATCGATGAAAATCGCCACAAACTTGGTAAAGTTGAAAGTTACACCATTGAAACTGGTGGTTTCCTCATTCAGCAGTTGATAGTTAAACGACCTTTACTAAAAAGCCTTAATGATTCACAACTACTAGTCCACCGCACGCAAATTACGGCAATTACTGACCATGAGATCGTTGTCCATTCGCAGGCAAAGGTACCAGAACCGACACTTGATTCGGTTCGTAACAGCTACACTAATCCGTTTCGCAAAAGTCAGCAGGCCGAACAGATCAATCACTCGGGTCGTCAGTCGTAAGCGCCTGCTTGATGTCATCATAGCTAAATCCCTGCCGAGCTAAATACTGCATAAATTTTTGATCATCAGGGTAGCGATTACGCTTCTTAGCAATCACCTTGGCGAGCTCATCATCATCAGTTCGCACCGAGTCCGCTAGCTGACGTTCGATAATAGTCCTATCAACCCCCTTGGCCTGCAGTTCAGCCTGCAACTTGCGACGACTAGCGCCTTTTGTTAAACTACGGTTTTCTACCCAATACCGAGTAAACTTTTCGTCATCAATATACCCTTTTTCAACCAAGCGATCAAAAACGCGTTGCGTAATTTCGGTAGCAACACCTTTTTTCATCTCACCTGTTTTCGTACGAGTATCACGCGTTTTACGGTATAGATAATCCTTTACCTCACGTGACGAATGCGGACGCATCAAACAATATTCAAGCGCCCGCGCATACACTTTGCCGAACTGGCTTTCGGTTTCGAGTGCATGAAGTTCTTCGTCACTATAGTCTTTGCCGATCTTGATGCCTAAATCAGCATACTGAAAAATATCGAGGCTAAATCGATATTTTCCATCCACCATCACGTTCAGCCGGTTTTTATCCTTTTGCTGAGCGGTGA
>CAMLED010000070.1 GCA_946479115.1 uncultured Candidatus Saccharibacteria bacterium
ATGGTATACTAACCCTTATGGATAGAGCACTTATGAACTGGACAACTAAAGATGGACTACAAATTGGCTTGATTATTCTTATCAGTCTTATCTTTTATTTTGTCGGAGCAGCGGCACTCCGCTATCTGGTCAAGCACGCTGTTGAACGTACTCGTCAACGCAGCTGGCACCGTAAAGACGTCGAAAAGCGCCAACGAACATTGGTCGCATTGTTCATTAACTTATGGCGCGTCCTCGTCGTTGCAGTAGGCGCCTTTGGTATCCTGACTGTCTTATTTGGCACTATCAACTTAGCTCCTCTATTTGCCAGTGCAGGTATCATCGGAGTTGCCATTGGGTTTGGTTCGCAGTCACTAGTAAAAGATTTTCTGTCGGGCATCTTTATCATTTCTGAAAACCAATACCGCGTCGGTGACATTATTGATATCGATGGCAACAGCGGAACTGTTGAACGCATCGGCACTAGGTCGACCGTTATCCGTGACGCTGACGGCAACGTACACTACTTTCCAAACGGTACCATCCAGCACGTCATCAACAAGACTATGGGCTACAGCATGGCACGTTTTTCAATTGGTGTTCATCCGTCAACCGACCTCGATGAAGTCATTGCGTTGATCAATGAAACCGGCAAAAAGCTTGCCGAAGAAGAAAAATGGAAAAATAAAATCATCAATCCACCAGTTTTTGAATCACTCGCGGAATTTACTCAAGCTACTGTCAGCTTAGTTGTTTCAGGTAAAACACAACCGTCAGATCAGTGGTCGGTCACCGCCGAAATGCGTCGTCGTCTGCTCGTGGCCTTTGAAAAGAACAAGATCGAACTTGGTACCGGCGCTATACCTCCTGCAAAGAAATAGTAACGAGAATGACTATTCTGTCGGTGCGTCAATCGATAGTGCTGCGTCGTTCATCACATCACCACCAAAACTATCGACTTTTGTGGCTTGGTCAGCCCGTTTTTTGTAGAGTTCTTGGAACTGTTTTAGCGTCTCTTCATTAATTGGACCAGATGAAGGAAAACCTTCAAAGACAGTTGATTTCGTCTTCTTTTCAGCGACTTGTTCATAACCCGGTCGGCTGAGATCTAGCTGCGCTGCGCCACTACTCGCGTAGAGTTTTAACGACACAGCAGTCAGTAACAACGCCACGATAATACTTCCAATAACCAGGCCTAAAAAGCGATGCTGTTCCCAGCGGTTAAGCTTTGGCTCATCAATTACCTGATGTTCACCATCGTTCATGATTTCTTTACCTCAAATTTTTTGGCAAAGTTATCAACTTCAATGCCATACTTTTCAATTGTTTTATGAAGCTGCACCGTAGCATCATGTGTTTGTTGTCGTTTAGTGCGCGTATCTACGACACTGTCATAAAAGGCAACTGGCTGATTGACACAGTTAATGCGAAGTGTTGCTGACATTGCCTCGTCATATTGCTGGTACTGCAAACGAAAGGCTTGTAGCTGTTGATCGTATTCATCAGCGATATTCAAAAACGTTTCGCTATCAATACGGCTCAAAACCATGCGGCTATTCAATGGTGCCATTAATTTAGTTGCGATTGACTCATAGATTTGGCCACGGTTAACACGTAGACCAGCATCGTTGGCGTGTAGCTGCTGCAGTGTTGTCTTGGTATCGATACAGTTAGCACGAATGCGTGCAATATGCGCTTCGGTCATCGGCGCTTGATCTTCGGCGTGAACCACACCACCAAGGGCGACACTACCGACAACCACAGCCGCCAAACTTAAAATAGTTACAAGTCGATTCATCTCGTCTCATTATCCCCCGAAACGACCTATTTGGTCAAATGTAAGACCTGGGCAGTTTGCATCACCAGCCCATCTGCAACTAAGCCATTAAGCGCCAGATCAAACCGTGTGTCGTCTTGATATTGTGCACGAAGCGCGTCGAGCGGTATATCACTAAGCGATAGTTGCTTGATAATCTGCCCACGAACTTCACGAACACTGCCCTTTAGCGGTGACTGTTTTTTATAATGGCTACTTTGACTGATGCGGCCCGCACCTTGCTTTTTAAGCCAAGTGCCATAGTCCATCACTGCCCAATAAAACTCACGTGGGTGCTCCGTATCGATTGTTGCCTCAATGAGTGGGTGAAGCTCGGTATCACTGACTTTGTCCCCGTCACCAAAGAAATGATGAAAATAAACTGTCCGCACATTGGTTTCGATAAACACAACTGGCAGGTTAAACGCATACGCCATAATCGCACCAGCCGTACCCGGACCAACACCAGGCAGACTGAGAATGTCAGCGTAGGAATTAGGGAAAATACCGCTGAAATCATGTGTAATTTTCTTGGCACTTTCGTGTAAGAATTTAGCCCGGCGGTTATACCCCAGACCCTGCCATAACCCGAGCACCTCGCCCAGCGATGCTTGCGCCAAAGTCGCCTCATCCGGAAAACGATCAATGAAGGCGTTGAATTTTGGAATCACCCGATCGACTTGGGTCTGCTGCAGCATTAGCTCGCTGACCAATACATAATACGGGCGCGTATCTTCGCGCCATGGCATCGTCCGGTACAGCTGTCGGCCCTGCTCCGCGATCAATTCCTGAAAGTCATCATTACTCACCTATCTAGTATAACGGCGTATAATAAAAATATGACAACCTATGTACTTGGTGGCGGATGTTTCTGGTGTTTGGACGGTGTATACGCCCAACTTCGTGGCGTCACCAGTGTGGAAAGTGGCTATGCAGGTGGCGACCAGCCGGCTGATTACTGGCATGTGGTGAGTGGTCGGACGGGCCATGCCGAAGTCGTCCGTGTCACATTCGACGAAACAATTATTCCAGCCGATGTCATTTTGGATATATTCTTTTTGATCCATGACCCAACCAGCCTCAACAAACAAGGGGCCGATGAAGGCACGCAGTATCGTTCAACCATGATGTTTACCGACGAGCAGCAACAGCAAGTATTCCAAGCAGCACTCGACAAAGCCCAAGGAGTTTGGGACCGTCCAATCGTGACAGAAATCGTCCCACTGAAGACATTTTACCCGGCCGAACCAGAGCATCAAGATTATTACGCCAATAACGCACTGACTGGTTATTGCCAGATCGTGATTGATCCAAAAATAGCAAAAACCCGCGCTCACTATGCGTCGTGGTTTGAGAAGGAGGTAATCTCATGAATGTCACCAAATATGAACACGCTTGCTTTACCGTTGAAAAAGACAGCCAGGTACTAGTGGTGGATCCAGGTAGTTTTACGACCGATTTTATCGCACCAAGCGATGTGATCGCGGTCATCATCACCCACGAGCATAGCGACCATTTCGATCCGGAACTTATTAGCGCCATTATTGATAAAAACCCGGAGGCGGTTATTATCGGCGACGCTTCGATTACTAATCAAATCGAAGCCTATGAAACCATGCCGGTTTCTGCTGGTGACACCCTCGAGATGGGACTTTTTCATCTGGAATTTTTTGGCGGCCAGCACGCCACGATTCATCCTAATATGCCAACACCGCCAAATCTGGGCGTGATGATCGACGAGTTACTGTATTATCCAGGCGATTCGTTTTATGTGCCTGAAGACCGTAGCGTTGATACACTTGCCCTACCTGTTGTTGCCCCGTGGCTCAAGATTAGCGAAGTTATGGACTTTCTGACTGCAGTCCAGCCGCGTGTTGCCTTTCCGACACACGATGCGATCGCTTCGAGTACCGGCAAGGATTTAGTCGACCATATGATCGGTGCTGTCGCTGCGGATAATGACATTATGTACACCCGTGAAGCGAACCTGACCATATGAGTCACGACATCGGTGTCGCCAGTAGCCACCTCGCCGCCCATGACCCAGTCATGGCAAAGTTGGTGGCAGCCTATCCGCAACCGACCTTTACTAAGCATCCGCACTATTACCGCGAACTCATGAGTAGCATCATTAGCCAGCAACTCAGCGTCAAGGCCGCCGCGACGATACAAGCTCGCTTCGTCGATTTGTACGGGCATTTCCCTGTACCTAAAGAGGTGTTAGCAACGTCAATTGAGGACCTGCGAGCTGTTGGATTGTCACGTCAAAAAGCCAGTTACCTGCACGCCATTGCCGAACATGCCCGTGATTACCCCGATGCCTTTTCTAAGCTGGACGATCTAGATAATGATGCGATTATCAAGGAGCTTACCGCTATCAAAGGTGTTGGTGTCTGGACGGTCCATATGTTCTTGATGTTCTGCATGGCGCGACTCGACGTTTTGCCGACTGGTGACCTTGGCGTCAAACGAGCTATCGAGCGTGCTTATGAGCTACCCCTTTTACCAACACCAGAACAAATTACCGCTATTGCCGCGCAGCGTAATTGGCACCCCTATGAATCAGTTGCTTGTCGCTATTTATGGCTGTCGCTAGATAACGAACCAACCCTCTAGACAATAAAAAAGACCGATTGCTCGGTCTTTTTAAGATGCGAAGTAATTACTTCTTAGTCGCCTTTTTCTTTGGGGCAGCATCAGCTTTGACTGCTTTGGCTGTTTTAGTCGCTGTCTTTGCAACACTTTTGCCAGTTGATTTAGCCTTAGCAGCTACCGACTTGGCAGATTTTTTAACATCATCACCAAGTTCTTCAACTTCGTCTAGCGCCTCTTTAGCACCGGCTTTAATAGTCGCGGCGCTTTTCTTGGCAACGCGCTTAGCAGTTTTGAGTTCTGCTTCGGCTTGGTCTTTTAATTCACCAGCCTTGTGTTTGATATCAGCACGGGTTTGTTTACCACTTTTTGGCGCTAGTAGAATACCAGCAGCAAAACCAGCGGCGGTAACGGCAACAATTTTTAGTAATTTCTTCATTTTGGTTCTCCTTGGATTATTTCCGAAATAAATTAATGAGCTGACTAATGACTTTTGTAGGCGTGAACCAATCACTGACTTCAGCGACGTTTTTGATCACGTTATCTACAT
>CAMLED010000071.1 GCA_946479115.1 uncultured Candidatus Saccharibacteria bacterium
TTTTCGTCGTCCATAATTATACGTCCAGCTCCTCTAGGTCATAGTCTTTTGCTCGGGATTGGATAAAGTTCTTACGGAGTAAAACTTCATCGCCCATCAATTTGGTAAAGATCGCATCCGCACGTTCCGCATCTTCAACACGCACCTGAATTAGCACACGGTTCTCTGGATTCATAGTCGTTTCCCAGAGCTGAGTCGCATCCATCTCACCAAGTCCCTTAAAGCGAGACATCGTCACGCCGGCTTGCTTCAGAACATCATCTTCTTTATTAATAACGACACCACGTGCTTTTCGTTCAGCAATAATATCGTCAATAATCTTGTCACGTTCAGGATCACCATAGGCGTACTGCTTCTTCTGACCACGGTTAATACTGTAGAGCGGTGGTTTTGCAAGATAGATATAGCCACCTTCCACTACTTCACGCATGTAACGGAAGAAGAATGTCAAAAGCAACGTTGAAATGTGACTACCATCGACATCGGCATCGGTCATAATAACAATCTTATGATAGCGGAGTCCGTTAACATCAAACTGCTCGCCAATACCTACACCAAAAGCTTGGATCATGGCGACAATTTCTTTGTTTGCAAACATCTTGTCTAGACGTGCACGTTCGGTGTTGAGCACTTTACCACGTAGCGGCAAAATAGCCTGGGTGCGGTTATCACGACCTTCTTTGGCTGAACCGGCAGCCGAGTTACCCTCTACGATATAGATCTCACTTTCAGCCGGGCTCTTGCTTGAGCAGTCCCAAAGCTTACCAGGAAGTCCCATACCATCAAGCGCACCCTTGCGCAGCACGTTGTCGCGAGCAGCACGGGCTGCCTTGCGAGCGCGAGCAGCAAGCAGTGCTTTACCGACAATTTTCTTAGCAACTTCTGGATTCTCATCAAGATAATAAGCAAAGTATTCGTTCATTACCTGCTCGACGTAGCGGCGAACTTCTGGGTTACCCAGCTTGTTCTTTGTCTGACCCTCAAACTGTGGATCAGGCAGCTTTACAAGAATAATAGCCGTTAGACCTTCGCGGATATCTTCACCAGATAGGTTTTCTTCTTTTTCTTTAAGTAAGCTATTCTTACGAGCATAGTCATTAATAACACGGGTCAATGCCGAGCGGAACCCGACTACGTGTGTACCACCATCAGGAGTGAGAACGTTATTGGCAAACGGCTTCACCGTTTCAACAAACGTATCATTATACTGGATGGCCACCTCTACCATCGAATCTTCAACCTGGCGTTCAACATAAAAGACATTGTCACTAACGACATCTTTACCAATATTCAAATGTTTGACGTAGCTCTGGATACCGCCTTCAAAATAAAAAGCTTCGCGCTCATTCGTACGCTCATCGCGAACAGCAACATAAATACCTTTTGTCAGGTAGGCCTGGTGGCGAAGATAGTTAACAACCCACTTGTAATCAAATACAACTGTCTCTTTGAAGATCGTTTCATCAGGATAAAAGGTAATTGCCGTACCACTTTGAGTCGACTTACCAACCACTTGGATGTCACCTTGGCTAACACCCTTTTTGAATTCTTGACGATACAGCTTGCCATTAAGAGCTACTTCAGCAATCAGTTCATTAGATAGTGCGTTGACTACACTAGAGCCCACACCGTGCAGACCTGAAGACACTTTATAACCGCCACCGCCAAACTTACCACCGGCGTGAAGAACAGTAAGAACAGTCTCGAGCGTACTCTTACCTGTCTTTTCGTGCTTATCTACCGGAATACCACGACCATCATCTGTAACGCGAACGCCACCATCTGCGAGGATGGTAACAGTAATTTTACTCGCATAACCAGCGATGGCTTCGTCGATTGAGTTATCGGCGATTTCCTTAATAAGGTGGTGTAGGCCGTCATAACCCGTACTACCGATGTACATACCCGGTCGCTTACGAACCGGCTCAAGTCCTTCGAGAACTTGAATTTGGGACCCAGTATATGAGCCATCATCTATTTTTTGTTTAGTCATAGTACCCTCACTTCAGACGTTCAGCTATTTACATTTCTTCCATTATACAGAACAATTTGTGTTCACTCAAGCTATTGTGTGAACATATTTCTTATGCTAATCTTAGACACAAGAGGTGTAAACCACAAAAAAATAAACAGGTAACGGTCAAAAATATGTTTAGGAAATTAGTTTCAAACCTTGCGTTTAGTCCTGCTCTCGTTGGGCAGCTTGGTTTTTATGCCAAACGGCTGCGCAAAGAAGAGACTACTCGACGCGCCGGGCTGATCTTTATGGCACTTGCCTTGGTCGTGCAATCATTTTCTGTTTTTTCACCGCCTGAATCCGCCAACGCAGCTAATACTGACAACGTTATATATAGTGGTATTCGTAACAAAGAAGATCTTCTCGCTGTCTATGACCGCGGCGTTGACAGTGCCGGACGCGCTGATATTAAAGAGATCTACGCTCAGTTTGGTATTACCCGCCAAGATATCGCTAATATGCACACCGGGAGCTACAATACCGGCGACTTTAATGGTCAGATCAAGACAGTTGGTCGCCTAAACTGGGGTGTATCTTACCGTAGCCAGGTGAAAGTTGCTAATAGTAACACTACCGTCTATACGGGCGGCTTTACTGAAACCTATGGCAAAAGCTGGCCAATGCCCGCTCTTATTGGAACACGCTCAATCGACGGGGCTTGGTTTGCGATTACGCTAGACTGTGGCAATCCGGTCTACGTCGTGACGCCACCACCAGCCAAGCAGCCAGCGGCTGCCTGTAAAACACTTGCTATTACACCGCTCACGCGAACTAATATTCGCCTCACAGCCGCTGCAACGGCAACAGATGGCGCCACGATCTCTGGCTATACATACGTTATTAAAAATAGTAAAGGTGTCGTGGTTCTTAACCAGCGCGTCAGCGATACACGACTGACATCAACTCTCGATCACACCTTAACAAAGGACGATACCTATACTGCGCAGGTAACTGCTAGCACCAGTCTAGGTGATAAAACCAGTGCGAACTGTGCGCAAACAGTCACCATCTCACCAGAGCCACGCTGTCCATTAAACCCAGCGCTCGTTGAAAGTAGCCCAGATTGCAAACCGTGTGTCAGCGATAAAACAATCTGGTACAAAGATGCAAAATGCGTCCCAACCTTTGAACTTACTAAGACAGTCCGCAATATTACTCAAGATAGCCCCGACGCTACTCAGCAAACAGCTAAGCCTGGTGATCAACTCCAGTACACCCTACGGGTTAAAAACGTTGGCAAGGACCAAGGCAGCTATACGATGAGCGATACAGTTGCAGATATATTGGAATACGCGACGATAGTTAATATAGGTGACGGCACGCTTAGTGCCCCAAACACCACCACAGCCGCAGCTGTTACTTGGCCAAGTGCGGTTATCAAGGTCAACGAAACAATGGAAAAAGTAATCGTTATCAAGATTAAAGATACTATTCCAGCCATGACTGCTAACCTCTCAAACCCACAGTCGTATAACTGTAAAATTACAAATACGTTTGGCAATACATTAAATGTAGGTATCGAATGTCCACCAGAAAAAGTCATTGAGCAAACAGTTGCCCAGCTCCCGCACACCGGTGCTACTGAAAATATGATCTTCTCTGCCCTGGTCATTGCGGTCGCTGTCTACTTCTACGCTCGTAGCCGCCAAACCGCTACAGAGATTCGACTCATTCGACGTGATTTGAACGCAGGAACAATTTAAAGGATATACTCTTATGGCAAATAACCAGGAAAAACTAACAACATCATCAGAACATAACGCAGAGGCACTCCGAGATGCTGGCGAGCACCATTCCGAACGGCTTAAGCAGAATCGTGAAAAAGCCGGTGAACTATCTGGTGGCGACACTCACTCCCATGAACAAGCCCGTAGCGAAGCGCTCGAACACGCCATTAGCGTTGAGAAGAAGCACTTAAGCAAAGAGTCGGGACCGCGTACTACCCCTGCGACACGTCGTGGTGCAATTCGCAAGCAAGACCTTGATGCCACATATAAGCGCACCATGAAACAGGTCCAGAGCGAGCTATCACCTTCAAGCCGTGCCTTTAGTAAGGTTATTCATACTAAAGCTGTCGAGAAGACTAGTGAGGCTTTAGAATCAACTGTTGCCCGTCCAAATGCTATTTTAGCTGGGGCAATTGGTGCCTTTGTTATTACGTTAGCGATTTATCTCTTGGCAAAACACTTTGGCTATCGCCTATCTGGCTCTGAAACGATTGCTGGCTTTATCATTGGTTGGGTATGCGGCATTCTGTTTGATTATTTCAGAGTTATGGTGACTGGCAAGCGGTCATAGCAATCTTTTCTTTAATAAAAAATCGTCACGCAATGTGACGATTTTTTATTAAAGAAATTCACACCTATCTAATCTTGAAGACAACTTCGTCGTCAGTGGTAGTTGCGCTTGTACTATCACTACGTATCTGCATATGATTTGGGTCGCTTGGAGCGACTGGAGGCGTCTGTAACGGCGCCTGGGCAGTAAATGGTGTCTGTGGTGCACTTTGCATCTGCGGCTGCGTCTGTGGTGCCGAGGATTGCATAGGCGTCACTGGTCGAGACGGCGTAGATGGTCCCATACTAGGCGGAGGACCAGCCGGCTTCGCAGCTCCAGACTGGCTGTTCATTTGCTGTCGCTTAGCTAGCCATTCATCGAGGAACGACGAACCACCACTAGCATTGTTACTTGGGCCACTGTTCATTCCCATCATGCGTTCTTGCTGCGACTTCTTCAGTGCTTCAACTTTTGCTTTCTTTTCAGCCTCAGCAGCACCAAGCCGAGCAAAAATCTCCTTCTCGACCTGTCCACGTGGCTTACCGTACTTCGCCGCTGATAAGCGCTTAAGCGCATCGCTTAACTGGCTGTTCGTCTGACCCATTGGTGGTACGAATGACATACTAAACGGTGCTGATGGAA
>CAMLED010000072.1 GCA_946479115.1 uncultured Candidatus Saccharibacteria bacterium
GCCGTTTGACATACCTGAAATCTTTAATAGATCGATCGTCTTGGTTTTGCCATCTGCGATCATATCAACAATATTGCCGTCAGATAAATTACGGTGATGATCATTGGCATTTCCAGCTGGCAAAATACCTGTCGTCACCGTACGACATTCTTTTTGGGCCTTGATTGCTCCGTTCACGACTTCGTTATAGCCACCATCACCGCTCGAAGAGATGATCAATGCGTTGTCATGTTTTTTGGCAATTTCATACGCTAACTCACCCGCGTGTCCTGCATACTCTGTCGCAATCAGTTCGATATTTTGTTTTGGCATACGCGCCCGCACATCATTTACGAACACCTCAGCCATAGATTTACTTGAACCAGTGCTATTTGGATTGTAGATAACAGCAATGATTGTATAGGTCATGTATCAAGTATACTGGAGTTATGGTCCAAGACATACTTCTCGCGATATGGTTTTTACTTCCAGCTGCGGCAGCGAATGCTATTCCGGTATTCGTGGCAGCCATACCTGGATTAAAAAAATTCGATGCTCCGATTGATGGCGGTAGAACATTCCGCGGTCATGCACTGCTGGGACCGCACAAAACCTGGCGCGGCATCATTGCTGGTATTATCATTGCAACCCTAGTGTTATGGATTCAGCAACTACTTGTTGCCGAGTTTAGCTGGGCACAGTTTGTCGCATCAGGCGTTGATTATGCGACCTTGCCTGTTCTACTGCTCGGACCCCTATTTGCCATTGGCGCCCTAGGTGGTGATGCAATCGAAAGTTTCTTTAAACGCCAACAAAATATTAAATCTGGTGGAACCTGGGTGCCATTTGATCAGATCGATTACATTATTGGCAGCCTTATTGTCACTCTTTTCTTTGTGATTCTGACGCCAATGCAATATGTCTGGATTTTTATTATTTGGTTCGTACTGCACATTGCCTCAACCTTTATCGGTTACAAACTAGGCCTGAAAAAAGATCCGATCTAATCGCGACCGGTGGCATACTGCCATAGCGCATACATTCCTAGCACTAGTGACAATACAGCAATCACATACACACCGAATACCATTGTCATCATATAACCAAGTGCTTTCACGAGTAGCAAGCCGACAACACTCACCCATACGAGCGCCATACTGACCTTGCCTGCACGCGTTGGGTGTACATTGATACCTTTGCGCCGCTTGAAAAAGATAACGATCGGGATAATTACCTGTGGTAAAAGCAGTATTACAATCACCCACCAGTCGGCAATATTCGCCACAAATAGTGTGATAACAGTTAAAAGCGTACCAATCTTATCAATACTGGCATCTACCAGTTCACCGAGCGGTGATTTCGTGTGCGTAGCCTCGGCAACAGCACCATCCACAATGTCCAGTAACCGGCCTATAGCCACGAAAATAAGTCCAAGCCAGAACTGGTGGTTAATAATTTCTACTAATCCATACACAACCAAGGCTAATCCAATGAAAGATATGATATTAGCCGGCGAAAGAATGCCGTAAGTGGCAGCGGCTATCTTTTGGAAGATATTACGCGTAGCTGGAGAAACGTTATCCCAGTCAGGCTTGCCGGTAGTACGGTGAAGATTCATGGCTTCATTATAAGCCTAGCGACCGTCATTTAATAATTTCGTGCTTGTCGTTCTTTTTTCGCACGTGCGCGGGCGATGTCTTCAGCTGTTTGCGGAGGATCATTTGCATGCAAAGCTCGTTTGGCTAACTCTGCTCTTTGGCTGTTTAATTTTATATGCTCATCACTCAAATCAGAGTTATCAATGAAGGGAAAAGCTTCGCCGTCATACCGTGACTCGTAGCGACGATATTTGCGCGCTGGCGTTGGTACGTGCCTAGATGGATGCAGTCGTCGTGATTCTGCAGCGCTAGACCCCCTCGCTGGACCTTCACCAAGCCCTAAAATGTCTTGCGCCTCCCTGTGTGAGATACCGAGTGTATCCATCAGATGCTCGATCTTAGCTTCGGAACTATCATCAAGTTCAGACGAGTTAGGCGGATATTCGTTCATGTCTATACATATACCATAAACACAATGGAAAGTCAATCAGCCATCAAAAAAGCCCCTTAGGCAATTTGCGTACCTTTGGGGCTTAGTTGGCACCTGTTTGTTTGATACTACTGTACCACCAAACGTGCTAATGTTTCAAGATTATTTTTTCTTAGAAATAGTTAGGAAACCGTTACGTGGGTTTTCCTTAACTTCGCGGTCTTCTGGAAGATCAGTAGGTTGACCCTTTGCGTTCTTTTCTACCTTAGCGAAGAAGTAGATAGTCTGTGGTTTGCCACCACGTAGTGTTACTTCTGTACTGTGCAAGTAATATGTAATACCCTTCGAGTTTGTGTGCTTGTAAGCCATAAAGTTTATACCTCCTATTAGCGATTTACATTTGCTAGCGTAGCGCCTCTCTCAACGGGTGTCAATATTTAAACACCCCTATAATGGCGTTTTAATAGCATCTGTAGCGTTAAGAGGGTGACAAGGCGAGTCACAATCATAAGAACAATCAGGCCACAGAGGGCGACTGTCCAGCCGGCGAAATCCGCCGACCAGAGGGGCGCTGAAAAGCTATATCGGTAGAGATCAGGGTTTGGAAGTGACACGTTCTGGACTGGGTCTGGTGAAGGTGGATATTTGGCCAACTCATCTGCAAAACACCGTACATACTGTGGTGACCAGACAGTAAACTGCGGCTTACAGGTGGCCTCAGCGGCAGCATTAATATTGATGCCGGAACTACCGCCGGCCTTGGCTGCATCGACCACCTTTTGAGCATCTCGCTCATATTGACCCTTGAGATAAAATGGTCCCGTCTCGGCATTCATATGAGCCGCGCTGTATCGTTGTAAATCATACAATCTACTTTGCGTTGCACGACCATCACCAGCCTTGTCAGCGGCTATTACCGCTTCGCGGCGCTCGGCCATACCAATGTTGTTAAGGCGCAAAAAGGTGGCCGCAACAAAGCCAAGAAGCAAAAGCAGCACTAATAATTGCCACGTCTTAATCCGCTGCAACTGTTTAATGCTTCTTCTTACTTGTCGCTTGTCTGCCACAAAAACTATCCCACCTCGTATACTTCCTTCATTATACACCACCTCCTACCGATCAAGCGTAAGTGATATACTATCCCTATGAATATTTTCTTTTCTGGCATTGGCGGCGTCGGCATTGGCCCCTTGGCCGAGATTGCTCATGACGCCGGCTATAGCGTCCAGGGCTCAGATGCCAACGAAGGCCTCATCACCCGCGAACTCCGCGCCAGGGGTATCAACATTACGATTGGCCAAGATGGTGAATTCCTCCAAGCTTGCCATAATCAGTCACCAATCGACTGGTTCGTTCATACTGCCGCCCTGCCTACCGACCACCCAGAATTAGCCCTGGCTAGAGAGTTAGGCATTAAAACCGCCAAGCGTGATGAGTTACTCGCCTACATTATTGCTGAAAAAGATTTAAAACTTATCGCCGTTGCCGGGACCCATGGTAAAACAACAACGACAGGCATGTTAGTTTGGACACTGCAGCAACTAGGACTGCCAGTGAGCTACTCGGTTGGAACGACAATTAGTTTCGGTCCAAGTGGTAAATATGACCCACGCAGTGAATACTTTATCTATGAATGTGACGAGTTTGATCGTAACTTCCTTCACTTTACCCCACACGTCTCGCTTATTACTTCACTCGACTATGACCATCCTGACACGTATCCTACAGAGGAAAATTACCGCCAGGCCTTTAAACAGTTCATCGGTCAATCAGCCATGACGATCATGTGGCAGCCTGATTATGCTCTCATCGAACCCGTCGAAAGTGAAAGCTGGATCCTTGGAACCGATGAAGTCATGGAAATTCGCTTGCCTGGTGCGCATAATCGCCGCAATGCCACCCTGGTCGCAAAAACTATTGAATATTTGGAGTGCGGTGACGTCGATAAAGCAATTACGGCTTTACAGTCATTCCCAGGCACCGATCGCCGATTTGAACGTCTCGATGATAATCTGTACAGCGACTATGGCCACCATCCCGTAGAGATCGCCGCCACGCTGCAACTCGCCCGGGAACTATCTGATGAGATTATACTGGTATATCAGCCACACCAGAACGTCCGCCAGCATGAAATCCGCGATCAATATACCAATCAGTTTGAACTGGCAGAAACTGTGTATTGGCTACCGACCTATCTATCACGCGAAGACCCAAACCTAGAAGTGTTGACCCCGTCACAACTGACGCGGGCGATCACTAACCGCGAAGTTATTTATGCAGCGGAGCTAGATGATGAACTATGGCAAGCTATCCAAACTGCCCGCCAAGATGGAAAATTGGTACTTTGTATGGGCGCTGGATCAATTGACAGTTGGGTGCGTCAACGCCTGAACGACCTCTAGTCATTGCGCTTACAGACACTGACATAAAAGCTTAGAGTTTCTACATTAGGACGTAGGACTTTTGCTTTTAAATTATTTAGCGATTGTCCCCACTCCCGCTAATAACACCACGCTGCAATCGATCGGCAAGCTTAGCAATATTAGTGGCGCCTACGTCCTCAAGTGGAATGTCGAAATAATCAGCGATGACTGCGACATGCCACAGTACATCTCCAAGTTCTTTTTTAAGATCGTCCTTATCAATTTTTGACAAATCACTATCCTGATCGCGCACAATCTTCTTAATTTTTTCGGCAATTTCACCTGACTCGCCGACCAATCCTAAAATAAGATGGAAGAATTCGTTCTTTTTGTCTCGGGGAGCTGCTGTACGTAGAGCTGCTGTTTGATAATCATTTAAGTTCATAGACCTAGTGTAGCAAGGAATCGTTCCACCGTCGAAGCCCTCTCACCTCTTTAAATATGGTATACT
>CAMLED010000073.1 GCA_946479115.1 uncultured Candidatus Saccharibacteria bacterium
GCAAAACTTGTTAAAGAAGCGCTAAGTTAAAGAAACAAACAAAAGGAGCACGTAATAATGATTGTATTTTTTGGTCCAGCTGGTGCTGGTAAGAGCGTCCAGGGGCAAATGCTGGCGGCGCGTCATGGTTGGCGCTGGTTAAGCGCAGGGCAGCAACTTCGCGATACCCACGATATTGAATTGATCAAAGAAATGCAGACCGGTGCGCTTGTTAATCCTGAAAAAGTAAATAAATTGATGGGTGACGCATTGAAGCGAGCAGTGAATATTGACCGCGTGATTCTTGATGGCTTTCCTCGTCAGCTAGAGCAGGCGAAGTGGCTCATCGAATCACAGCCTGAACACCAGCGTTCAATTGCATTAGTGATTGTACTAGAAGTCCCACGAAGTGAACTTTTGAAGCGCCTCGAAGTCCGTGGCCGTGTTGATGATACGCCAGAAGCTATTGATGAACGTCTACGCATTTATCGAACTGAAATGTATCCAATCCTAAGCTACTTTACGGAAGAGCATATTAATATTGTGCATATCGACGGTACAGGTACGGTTGGCCAGGTTCATGACCGAATTATGGAAGAATTAGTAGCGTGCAAACTGGCGTAAAAACTGAAGCGCAAATTCAGGCGATGCGAGAATGTGGCAAAATTCTCGCGACGATTTATCGTGATCTAAAGGATTATGTTCATGCCGGTATGACGGAACTAGAAGTCGACGCTTGGGTGGCAAAAGAAATTGCTCGCCATGGCGCGATTGCAACTTATAAAACGTCGGAAGTAAACTTTCCGAACGTGATTTGTATTAGCACGAATGATGAAATTGTTCATAGTGTGCCGACTGACTATGTCTTTGAGCAGGGTGATGTAGTTAGTTTTGATCTTGTCATCACCTACAAAGATATGAAAACCGATAGTGCCTTTACAATGATTATTGATGAGCAGCCGAGCGGCATCAAAAAGCATTTATTAAATGTGACAGAACGTAGCTTGTATGCGGGTATCGATGCCATCAAAGGCCCAGTTTACACAGGTGATATTGGTGCGGCTGTTGAGAAAGTATTAAACGACGGCAAACTTGGGATTATTCGTGATCTTGTCGGTCATGGTGTTGGTCTTGAGATGCATATGCCCCCAGATGTGCCTAATTATGGTCGTAAGGGAACAGGTGTATTACTAAAGCCTGGTGACACCATTGCGATTGAGCCGATGGCGACACTTGGGGGAGAAAAAACAGTCACCGATACCTATGGAGACGGCTGGACGATTCGTACCCGTGACGGAAGCCTAGCAGCACATTTTGAGCACACGATCCTCATTACTGAAGATGGTGCAGAAATCTTAACCAGTCTCTAGCGTTGCTATGTGGACGCTTCTCATTATTATTCACGCAGTCACTGCATCACTGAGTCTGCTGCTTGGCGCGTTTCAGCTAATACGCCCTAAAAAAGGCGATCGCTTTCATCGGATGGTTGGCCGGACGTGGGTGGTTTGTATGTACGCGGTTTGTGTGAGTTCGTTTTTTATTCAGGGGGTGAACGAAGGCTTTAGCTGGTTGCATGGACTGTCGCTATTTACGGTTCTTACTGTTTCACTTGGGTTATACGCTGCAATTAAGGGAAATATTAAAGCACACAAAGCTAACATGATAGGGAGTTATTTTGGTGCAGTCGCGGCATTTGTAGGTGTTATTGCAGTGCCAACTCGCCGTATCCCGCAGCTAGCGTTGCATCAAACGCCGCTATTCTTTTTGTTCGTCGGCCTAATTATTGCAAGTGCCGCATTATTTGTCTGTAGTCTTTATTTTTTTGCCAAGTATCGCACGAAAGTTTTACGAGAGCGAAAGTCAACTACAGGCTAGGTTTCTTCAAGGAGAGCGGCGACCCGCCGGCCGATAGCCTCTGATGGTTCAATAACTATCGCTCGTTCTGCGGCAAGCTCGATGATCTCTTCTTTTATCCAGTGATAGTGTGTGCAGCCTAAAACGATAACATCCGCACCATGCTGGTCGCATACATAATCCACAATTTGTTTAACATGGTCGTGATTTATTTGATTATTTTCGATCCAATAGGCCCATTGACTACAATCAGGCTCAATAATTTGCAGGCTTTGTCCATAGTGTTTAATTAGGTTAGCATATCGTGGACTGTCGAGTGTTGCACGTGTCGCAAAAACAGCAATTATTTTCTTCTTTGTTATATTTGCAGCTGTTTTAATCATAGGCTCGATACCGATAAATTTTTGTTCCGGGTACCATTCTCGTAACTGTTCGATTGCTAGCGCTGTTGCCGTATTGCAGGCAAGTATAATGACGTCACATCCTGCTATCAAAAGTGGCTGAATGGCTTTGTTGGTTAAGTCTATAACCATCCCTTTGGTCTTATCACCATATGGCACATTTGCCTTATCATTAACGACGAGCATGCTAGCATCAGGAAATGTTTTCTGCAGAGCAGCAGCAACCGCTTCGCCACCAATTCCGCTATCAAAGACACCTAATTTCATATTCTTATTCTATCCCTATATCACCGCTAGGCAAAATATGTCATAAGCGTTATACTAGACCACATGCAAGAAACTTCTCGATATGCAGTCGGTATTGATATCGGAACGACCACTGTTAGGTGTGTGGTTGGACATATTGATGCGACGACAGGAACGCCAACAATTGTAGGGGTCGGTATCGCGCCAAATAGCGGTATGCGTAAAGGTGTGGTTGCCAATTTGGCGGGCCCGGCTCAGGCAATTGATACTGCCCTTGGTGAGGCCGAGCGAATGAGCGGCTATCAGGTAGACGCCGCTTCTATTAGTATTAACGGTGCGCACATCTTGAGCACTAAGGCCGACGGCATGATTGCTGTCGGTGGTATGGATCATGAAATCGTCGGGGAAGATCTGGCGCGAATCGAAGAAGTTGCCACTCTTGGTAAAGTACCTGCAAACCGTGAAATTCTTGAGGTAGTGCCGCATAGCTATCGTCTCGATGGCCAAGATAACATCAAGGATCCAATCGGTATGACGGGCACACGATTAGAGATTGACGCGAATGTCGTTTCGGCACTGGCGCCACACCTGGCAAACCTGCAAAAGTCAGCTGAAATGGCCAAGGTCACACCTCATATGATTACGCCTGCAGTCCTCGCGGCAGCACGTTCTGTTTTGACAGAGCAGCAAATTGAAAATGGTGTTGCGGTTATTGACCTTGGTGGTGCAACTACTAGTGTTGCTGTTTTCGAAGAAGGAGACCTACAATTTGTAGCGGTTATTCCACTCGGCGGTTCGAATATTTCGAATGACCTGGCGATTGGCCTCAAGACTGATCCTGAAATTGCCGAAAAGGTAAAATTAAGCCATGCGGTTGCAACGCCACGTGCTGATAATGACGGTATTAGCGTCAAACACGATGATGAAATTTATAATTTCCATACAAATGATATCGATGAAATCGTTGAAGCGCGTCTTGAAGAAATTTTTGATGCAATCCAAAAGGAACTTAAGAAAATTGGCCGAGCGGGCAAGTTGCCAAGTGGTGTCGTGCTGACTGGTGGTACTGCGAACCTCAAGGGAATCGCGCAGTACGCTAAGGATAAGCTTGGCCTCGCAGCCCGAGTCGGAAAATCATCTGGTTACGGCGGTGTTGTCGAAGATATCGACCAGCCACAATTTGCGACCGCTGTCGGCCTGATGTTGGCTGACGTGCACGGTGCACACGAAGCTGGCCATAGCCAGTCGTCATCAAAGGGTAGTAGCAAAGCTGCTATTAAAAACGTCAGTGGAATGGTGTCTAAATTTTTAGACCGATTCAAGGCGTAATTAGTTTTTGAACAATAAATGGTATACTTAGTTAAGAATAGAATATCTGGGGAGAGTGCATTCCATGCCTGAAGTGAAACCAAGTGAAATACAAACCTTTGCCAGCATCAAAGTTGTTGGTGTTGGTGGTGCCGGTGGCTCTGCTGTTAACCGCATGAAAGATGCCGGCTTGTCCGGTGTACAGTTCATTGCGATGAACACTGACGCACAGGCGTTACATAACTCAAAGGCTGACGTGAAGATCCATCTTGGACACACAACAACCAACGGTCTTGGTGCTGGTGCTGATCCATCAATGGGTGAAGCTGCTGCCAATGAGTCTCGTGAAGAAATCAAGGCTGCAATCGAAGGCGCTGACATGATCTTTGTCACTATTGGTGCCGGTGGTGGTACTGGTAGTGGTGCTGGACACGTGGTCGCCGAAGTAGCGCGCGAATTAGGCATCTTGGTTGTTGGTGTTGCTACCAAGCCATTTAGCTTTGAAGGTGACAAGCGTCGTCAAAACGCCGACTGGGCGATTGCACAGTTAGGCAAGCAAGTTGACACGTTGATTACTATCCCTAATGATCGTCTTTTGCAGACAATCGATCGCCGTACACCACTGCTTGAAACATTCAAGATTGCCGATGACGTACTTCGCCAGGGTGTGCAGGGTATTTCAGAGCTTATTACCGAACATGGTTTGATCAACCTCGACTTTGCTGACGTAAAGGCAATTATGAGCAACGCTGGTTCAGCGTTGATGGGTATTGGTCGTGCCAGTGGTGATGATCGTGCCGCACAAGCTGCTCAGCAGGCAATTGAGTCACCATT
Organism: uncultured Candidatus Saccharibacteria bacterium; assembly: GCA_946479115.1. The sequence goes on from CAMLED010000073.1 coordinate 4,623, forward strand.
AATCGAAGTATCAATCGACGGTGCCAAGGGTGTCTTGTTCAATGTTACTGGTGGCTACGATATGAGCATGAGTGAAATCCAGGAAGCGGCTGAAATTATCACCAGCTCCGTTTCACCAGATGCCAACATTATCTTCGGTGCAACTTTAAAGCCTGAACTCGAAGATGAACTGATCATTACTGTCATCGCAACTGGCTTTGACAGTGCATACTTCCACGAACAAGCCGCACAGCTAGAGG
>CAMLED010000074.1 GCA_946479115.1 uncultured Candidatus Saccharibacteria bacterium
CTGCCCGCAATATTGCCGACGAAGCTCGTCGTGCTCAGGCCCTCCTTGATGTCATTAAAGAAATTGACTATCTCTCAGGCGCCGCTCAACAACCAGCAGCCTAATAGCTCTGAAAAATGAAATATCCGCACGTTTTACCGTGCGGATATTGTATTTCATGACAGACCAAGATTAGCTCTGGGCGTCAGTTTCGGGGAGGTGACGCGCCAATATGCTCTTGACACGTTCACTGGGTGGAGACTTGAGAATAACAATCTCCTGCTGAAGGCGTCTTATTGTTGCGTTGGCTTCCTCCAGGTCATTAGTCATGTTGCCAATGACACCCGCAGACTTGTTTGCAGCTTCTTCGAACCTCAACCTTTCGGCCATCAACTGAGCTTCAAGGCCTTCAATCACCGTAGCCAACTGCTCTTCCACAGACGGCGCGCTAATTGTAGCCCGAGCCGGAGATGTCGGTTCAACGAAGGTAGCCTCTGACTTGATATTTGTTGGCGAGGGCGTCATCGCCAATGCTTCGACCATTTCCCTGGTTACCTCTTTCGTTGTCATGTCAATCTGGTGAGTGATATTCGTCTTGCCAGAGCTACTCTTACGCAGCCCTAGTTTGCCCAAAAGACCATTAAGCGGAGTTGCGCTCGTGTATGGAATTTTCAGTTCTTTGGCAATGAGTTTTGCCGAAGCACCTTTCAAGACGCCGTTTTCATCCGCAGCAGTCTGCAGGGCCAACAAGGCCAGACTTAGCTGTATATACAACGAATCTTTGCCCTTGTCGGTCACCGGGACATCGGATTGTAGCTTCGGTGACTTGCTCTCGACTTCTCCTGGCTTAGGAGGAGTTGGTTGAGTTACGTTCACTACTTCCTCTTTCTCGACATGTTGCGCGGAAACGAAATTCTGTTTCGGCACAAGTTTAGCTTCACGCATAACGGAACCGCTACGCTTAATAACGATCACCTCTTTACGCTCCATCTTAGTGAGCCAGCTGATGACATTTTGATAGGACTTCACCGTCTTAGGCAGCCGCAACGTGTCAACAATCTGACATTCCAGCTTACCATCTGCAGTAATTGGTCCTTTCATCAGCTCACTCATAATTGCGCCGCTCAGTTTATCCAAGATTTCTCTCCCTAACTGTCAACGTGCATGAAAATACAACTTATATACTAAACCAAATTATTCAGCACAAGTCAAGAAGCGCGGTAGTTGCGCATCGCTGCTTCGGCAAGCTCAATCGCTTGCTCGAGACGTTTAGCAGCTGAAGAGTTCGACTCGATATACATCGCTTCTACCACTGGGGTCTCAGTAGCGATAACAGGTGTTTCATGCTTGCGATGCTCGCCGGTATACTCGCAGACAGCCCGCGCCACCTCTACCCAGTTACCCGTATGATAACGACGAGTGGCTCCGCGCTCACGAGCAATTTGCTTGCTTGCCCCTAACACCTCGTTCCATGCGTACGAAATTCCGTCGTGACTTTGAGTATTCATTTCATCAACAAAGTAGAGTGCGTTGCCACAAACCGGATTATCAGCCACGACAATCTGCTTACTACTATCCTGTGGATGATCTAGTCCAACCGCAAGATAAAGCCCGGCACCATTGTTAAAGGTACTCGAAATATAAATATCGGGATGACGACCCGCGTCCATACCGAGACGAGCAATATCAAAGATAAGTTCAATTCGTTCATCCGACCAATCTTCCTCAAGTCGCTTGCGCTGATGATCACTGACAGCCAAATCCATCGCCGCTTGTTTCAAAGCGCGCTTATCACGACGCTGATTAACCTCGGGTGGCAAAATAGACCATGAAAGCAAGTGTGTCAGCATCAGTTCTTCATCAGTACGTAGTGCCCCTAAATCGTCGCGAACTAATTTGCGTGCATCACCAGCTGCACCCTCATTTAACTGTTCAGCAATTGATCCGTATGCTTCGCGCGCAAGAGTCATTACGCTACTTCGGCGTAAATATTCATCCATACCTGATGAATCACCATCAAGAAGCTTTTCACGGACATTACGAATGCCAGGCTCTTGATCACTCAAATCACGCAGAGTCAGCATTGAGCGTGAGAATAATGCACGTTCACTATCTGATTTGCGACTATCCTTGGCTGTAAAATAACGTTCTTTAAAGTCATTAACGTCAGGGGCTGTAGCGACTGCTAGCGTCTCAAGCATTTTGACATACGCAATCGGATCGATATTTAACGTATCACCATAAATATCTTGCTCCAGTAGGTGAATTAATTCCTCGCGGTGAGTTGCGCTGTTGATAAATTCCAGTGTGTCACCAGGAAGCCCTGTTGTTCGTTGCAATGATCGCTCCCAGGTCGATTGGACAGTATCGATGGTCACTTCGTCATAAGCACGCGTCATTTCATTGATCGCCCCGCCAAGTACATCCTGTAATGTATCGTGGTCACGTCGACCAATAGCATCACCGACTAATGCCGCCTCACGAGCACTCATCAAAAAACGATGGTTATCACTGCCAAGTGGCGCGTCAGTTAATAACTCCTTCGCCTTATCGGTAATCAAATTCCGTCGCTTCAGTGGTGTCTCATTCATAGATTAGTTATTTTATACTCATAATCACTGATCGTCAATAGAAAAAACACCCTGATGACAGGGTGTTTTAATCTGTGAGCAGCAGTAGCCGCTAGAAGCCGCCCATACCACCTGGCATACCGCCACCTGCAGCTGACGATTCAGCTTCTGGTACATCAACAACGAGTGCGCCCATAGTCGCTGCTGTACTTGCGATTGAAACGGCATTTTGAACCGCCTCTTTCGTGACGCGCGCTGGGTCAATCACGCCGTCTTTTTTCACATCAACCAGGCCCTTTTCCGGACTATTAACATTGATACCGAAGCCGATTTTTCCCGCTTCAACTTGCGCAAGCAGTGCTTCGCTATTCAGTCCGGCGTTGGCGGTGATCTGCATAAATGGTTGTTTCAAAGCATTCTTTAGAATCTGTCGACCAGCACTAATACTATCTGAGCCATCAGCGTTAATAGTCGCCGCCAGGTTCACAAGCGTCACACCACCACCGGCAACAATACCCTCGGCAAGCGCTGCCTTGGTTGCCGCCACCGCATCATCAACGCGGAATTTCTTTTCATCAATTTCAGTTTCAGTTGCACCACCAACTTTAATGACGGCCACTTTACCTGAAAGCGCTGCGGCGCGTTTACTATACTGTTCTTTGTCGTATTCACTTGTAGCATTCTCGCCCTGCGCACTAATCTGTGCGATACGAACCGCCACATCACCAGGATCACCTGCACCTTCGATAATCGTGGTTTCGTCTTTGCCAACAATCACCTTGCGCGCAGAACCAACAACCTCTAGGCCAACCGACTCGAATGATAATGCAGCATCATCACTCACGACAATTGCACCCGTCAACGTTGCAATATCCTGCAAAATTTCCTTACGACGATCGCCAAATGCTGGTGCTTTCACGGCAACGGTATTAAAGACGCCCTTTAATTTGTTTAGCACCAAAATACTGAGGGCTTCACCTTCCACTTCGTCGGCAATCAGGACAACGTCTTTTTTACCAGCAGCAGCCAGCTTTTCGAGTATTGGCAAGAACTCCTGTACGCTACTGATTTTCTTATCAGTAATCACAATAGCTGGTTTTTCGTAAACAGCCTCTTGACGGCTGACATCGGTCACGAAGAACGGGCTAACAAAGCCTTTATCAAGACTAAAGCCTTCAACCACTTCGGCCTCTAGTTCCAGCCCCTGGCTGGCCTCCACTGTCACCACGCCGTCTTTGCCGACTTTCTGGATAACATCAGCGATCAATTTACCAATCACTTCGTCACCAGCACTAATCGTCGCTACTTCTGCGACACGGTCATGTTTACCTTCGACACTTTCAGCCATGGTATCGAGCTGTTTCAACACCTCTTCACCGGCCGCTTCAATTCCCTTACGCAGCTCCATAGGATTGTGTCCAGCTGCGATCAAACGATTCGCTTCTTTCAAAATACTATAAGTAAGCACCGTTACAGTTGTCGTGCCGTCACCAGCTACTTTATTAAGTTTTGTCGCTGCCTGTTTAATTAGTTCAGCTCCAACTTTGTATCCAAGTGTTTCGTCGTCGGTCTCAGGTAGATCAATACTCTCGGCGACAGTCACGCCGTCGTGCGTTACTGTTGGTCCGCCATACCCCTTCGCAATCACGACATTACGACCCTTTGGTCCGTAAGTTACTTTGACCGCATCGTACAGTGCTTTTGCCCCGCCAAGAACGCGGGCGCGTGCATCATCATCGTAAAAAATCTTTTTTGCCATTATCTATCCCCTAAACTGTCGCAAGGACATCTTCTTCTTTAACGATTAAATATTCAGTGCCATCAATTTTCAGCTCGGTCGTTGAATACTCTTTGTATACAATCTTGTCGCCAACTTTTAACTGTTTTACATCTGGTCCAGTTGCCTTTACGGTTGCCATAGTTGGCTTTTCTTTTGCGTTATCTGGTAAGTAAATACCGCTTGCTGTCTTGGTCGCTGCGACTTCGCGCACCGCAACCACACGATCAGCCAGAGGTTTAATCGGTGATGTCATAGAATGCCTCCGTTTTATTAGATTTCTACAACTTATTGTACAAAAAATAGCACTCTTATGGCAAGAGTGCTAATTTAATCACAG
>CAMLED010000075.1 GCA_946479115.1 uncultured Candidatus Saccharibacteria bacterium
ATGGCAGTAAGCGCCTTAGTCTTCCGTTTGGTTCGAAACCACCATATGATAGCGTTGAAATTGTTCAGGCTGTTGGCCCGTCACCAAATGCGGCTGTTTCGTTTAGCCGATTAGGCCTTAACGCCGGTTTAATGGCATTCCTCGGTGATGACCAGCCAGGTAAAGATTCCTTTGAATATCTTCACCAAGAAAATATTGATACGAGTACTGTTGTTGCGGCCGAGGGAATGAAATCAAATTATTACTACGTACTTCGATATGGTGCTGACCGTACTATCCTAGTAAAGAACGAGGAATATGATTATTCATGGGTGACACCTGCAACTACTCCTGATTGGATTTACCTTTCACTAATTAGCGATGCCTCATGGCAACTACACGAAGATATGATTGCGTATCTAGAGGCAAATCCTGATACGAAGCTAGCATTCCAGCCAGGTACCTTCCATTTCAAATGGGGTGCTGAAAAGCTTGCAGCGATCTATAGCCGTAGTCATATTGTTGTTATGAACCGCGAAGAAGCGGTTGATGTGACGGGTGCGTCATATGACTCGCTCAAGGATCTTGCTAATGCGCTTCATGCGCTTGGTCCAAAGATTGTTGTTATTACTGATGGTCCAAATGGTTCATATGCTTCGTACGACGGCAAACTTGTCTCAATTCCAAACTATCCTGATCCTGCTGCGCCAGTCGATCGTACTGGCGCCGGTGATGCATTTGCATCGACGATTGTGGCTGCGCTTGCGCTTGGTGAGTCTATCGAGACAGCACTGACTTGGGCACCAATCAACAGTATGAATGTTGTGCAGCACCTTGGCGCACAAGCCGGCTTATTAAAACGAGAAGATATCGATGGTTTCTTGGCGTCTGCACCAGAGGACTACCGCGCGAAGGAGATTAACTAGCATGCGTTATCAGATCTGTGTTTCTGGTGCGGCTAGTGGCGATACGGTTAAACGTTCGCATCAACTCGCATTTGAGCTAGGCAAGGCAATTTCCGAGCAGGGTAAAACACTCCTTACTGGTGCAACTGTTGGCTTGCCGCACTATGCTGCTATGGGTGTTATGGCTGTCGAAGGTGAGCGCGGTCTTTCGATTGGCTTCTCGCCAGCGGCATCTTTCCGTGAACATGTCGCAACGTACCGCTTACCAACCAAAGAATTTGATTATATTAATTTTACTGGTATGGAATATGTTGGCCGTGATGTTCACTTGGTTCGTAGTAGCGATGCTGTCATTACTGTCGGTGGCCGAATGGGCAGTCTGCATGAACTATCAACGGCACTTGAAAGTCGTAAAGTTTGTGGTGTTCTGTTAGGTAGTGGCGGTCTCGCTGACTACACTAAGACACTCCTTGAGAATATCGAAGCACCTGGAGCTAAAGACGTTATCTTTGATACCGATCCAGATCGACTGGTTAAGAAAGTGATTGCTGCACTTGATAAAAAATATGCAGATTTTGAGCATGACGGCACCGATTCTCAGGTGAGTAGCATCCGTGCTGGCCGTGGCTAGACGAGGTAGCGTATAATAATAGAGATGAGTGATAAATTTCGTCTCGAAACCAAATATCAGCCGACAGGTGACCAGCCGAATGCGATTGGTCAGCTTATTGATGGGTTGAATAATGGCGTCCGCGAACAGACACTTCTAGGTGTCACTGGTTCTGGTAAAACCTTTACGATGGCTAATATTATTCAGGACCGCCAAGTTCCAACTTTGGTTATGGCACACAACAAAACGTTGGCTGCTCAGCTATACAGCGAATTTAAATCTTTCTTTCCAAATAACGAAGTTCACTACTTTGTCAGCTACTTTGATTATTACCAGCCTGAAGCCTACATTTCGAGTAGTGATACCTATATTGAAAAAGACAGCAAGATCAACGATGAAATTGATCGTCTACGCCATGCCGCTACTTCGGCCCTATTAACACGCCGCGACACGATTATCGTCGCTAGTGTGAGCTGTATTTATGGTATTGGTTCACCGGAAGACTACGGGGACATGTCGATCATCGTCACGAAAGGTGAGCGTCGCCAGCAAGATAAATTTGTTCGCCTGTTAACAGATATTCAGTACCAACGTAACGATATTGATTTTCATCGTGGTACATTCCGCGTGAAGGGCGACGTTGTTGACGTTTTCCCAGCTGGTAGCGATATAGCCTACCGCATTGAATTCTTTGGTGACGAAGTTGACCGCATTACTCAGATTGATCCACTGACAGGTGAGATTTTACGCGAACCTGATGTCATTACGATTTTCCCAAGTAGTCACTACGTAACGCCAAAGCAAAAGCTTGCGGTAGCTATCGATAACATTAAGCGTGAGTTTGCCGAGCGTCTGGAATGGTTCGAAAAGAACGATAAGCTGCTCGAAGCACAACGTCTATCCCAGCGTACTAAATATGATATCGAAATGCTCGAAGAGACTGGGTTCGTAAAGGGTATCGAGAACTACAGCCGCTATCTGACTAATCGTGAGCCAGGTGAGCAACCAGCTACGTTACTTGATTATTTCCCAGATGACTTCTTGCTACTCGTTGATGAAAGCCACCAAACCTTGCCGCAGGTACGCGGTATGTATAACGGTGACCGCGCCCGCAAGGAAGTGCTCGTTGAGCATGGTTTCCGTTTGCCATCAGCACTTGATAACCGTCCATTAATGTTTGCCGAGTTTGATAAGCACATTAACAAGGCGATTTATGTCTCAGCGACACCAGGTGATTATGAACTAGCGCATAGTCCAGAGCCAGCACAACAGATTATTCGACCAACGGGGTTACTTGATCCTGAAATTATTATTCGTCCAACCAAGGGACAGATTGATGATTTGATCCATGAAATTAATCAGCGAGTTGCTAAGAATCAGCGTGTGCTGGTAACGACACTGACGAAGCGTATGGCAGAAGATTTGAGTGCCTATTTGCTCGAGCTAGGTATGAAGACTGCCTATATTCACAGTGAAGTTGACACGCTGGAGCGCGGTGATATCCTGAAAGACTTACGTACTGGTGTCTATGACATCTTGATCGGTATCAACCTTCTACGCGAAGGTCTCGACTTACCTGAGGTAAGTATGGTGGCTATTATGGATGCAGATAAAGAAGGCTTCCTGCGTAGTGAAAGTGCGCTGATTCAGACAATTGGTCGTGCCGCTCGTCACCAAGAAGGCAAGGTGTATATGTATGCCGATAACATTACTCGTTCAATGCAAGCGGCTATCGACGAGACAAATCGTCGTCGTGGCATTCAAGAAGCATACAATACTGAACATGGCATTACGCCAACCAGTATTGCTAAGGAGATCGACGAAGGACTTCGTGCAATTATTCCTGACAAAGAAAAGAACAAGCCGAAAAAGCTTGACCTTAAAAAGATTCCGAAAGATGAATACGCGGCACTTATCAAAGACCTGTCTGGTCAAATGGAGCTGGCTAGTGCCAACCTTGAGTTTGAAAAGGCAGCTGAAATACGCGATATGATCGCGGATATTCGCAGCAAGATGTAGAGATACCTTTCGCTGTTTCCAGCTCATCAGCATAGATACGCATCTATGGAGGTACTCAACAATCAGATCTATTAGAATAAGGCAGCGAACGACGCAGCCTATCTTTGATAGTATCTGCTTGTTGAGCGCCCCTAAGGTCAGTTGTCCTCGACCGTTTCCGGATTGTAGGTGTCTGTGATCGCGGACAGCCGTGCATTGTCGTGGTATGCCGCGGGTAGCGCGGACAATTCCTTCGCGCGGTCCTTTGGCGACAGTGCGGCATTGTTGTAGATAACTTTGGTGTTTTTCATGATTACATCAAACCTTTCGAATAGCCAAAACGGGTGGCGACAATCGCCATGGCACGCATTTCTCTTTCCAGATCTTTGAATAGCGGATCGAGAGATGGCCGTGGGTGTGGATTGAAGTGATGAGGGTGTCGTGCAGACAAATGTGTGTTCAGTGTCTGCTTATCTCGGCGCGGAAAAGTGTATCTTCGCGCATGTAGCTTACTTGCTGGCATCATTTTTGTCGGGAATGCCACAACAGCCAAACCTTTCTAATAGTCGGATTGTTGAAGGGCGATGCACGTGCGAGCACGATGACATCATACTATAATTATAGCACTAAAGTGACTTTAAGTCAATATATTGTAAAGGGTAGGATTTGGATAACACTTGCAAATGTATCTCACTTGTGCTATTATAAATACATTGCATTCAATGAATGTCGAGCCTCTTTCAAAGACTAGCGCACGAAACAACTACATATAGCGCGGCCACCGAAATATCCTCTCGCTGTTCTCCAATCCCTCGTGAAGGGAATTGTCTGACTGCATCAGCTAATCAAACTGAATAACGAAAGGGTTATTTTCTATGGCATTTCAACAAAACAGCAGGGGCGGACGCCCTAATCAAGGACGCCCACAAGGTGGCGG
>CAMLED010000076.1 GCA_946479115.1 uncultured Candidatus Saccharibacteria bacterium
ACAGTTATGGCTAAAAGAAAAAAATCTACTCGCTCTCGTAAATCAAAAGCATCAGCCGCTCCGCAGCATAGCCTACCGAATGGGTTTTGGTCTCAAGTCTGGGCTGTTGGCTTAATTGCTATTTCGATTTTATTTGTCGTGACCTGGTTTGGGGCAGGTGGTCCAGTTCTTGAATGGCTGCACGGTGCGGCAGTTTCGAGTATTGGGTATGCAGAATATATTATCCCAGTCCTCTTTGTATATATCGCCGTCGAAATCTTCCGCGCCGAAAACAATCGGTTACCAGCTGTCGTCAAGTTTGCGACAGTTCTGTTGATTGTGTGGTTCGCGGGATTATTTGGGCTAATGAAAAGCAATGGTCATACAACTGGCGGCTGGGTAGGTGATAGTGCCAATAAAGCCATGCTCGCTATGGTTGATAGCGGCGTTGGTGCCTTTATCTACATCTTGTTTATCATCATTACGACATTATTTGTTCTTAGGGTTTCCCCGATTACTGTTATCAAGAAACTCTGGGAAATGTCACGCCGGGATCTCGCAGAGCAAGAAGAGAATATTAAAGTTATGCGTAAAGTCGCTGCAGCTGATGCACCGAAGCCATCTACGATTGGTGAATTAAAGCTTAACGCTGGTGTGCCGATGCTTGACGCTAGTGAAGTTGCCGCTGAAGAAAAGAAAAGCCTTCGTCGTTCAAGTCTAAAGGGCAGTGTCCAGCAGGATAAAGCCGCCGAAGACCAAGCAGCCTTGGTTACCGTTAGTGATCCAAACTGGCAAGCGCCGAGTATTGATCTGCTTGAGAAAAAGCAATCACCAGCCGATGCCGGTGATGTGCAGCAGAATGCCCAGACTATTCGCGATACACTCGCTGAATTTAATATCGATGTCGAAATGGAAGGCGCTAACATTGGACCAAAGGTGACTCAGTACACCTTGAAACCACCAAGTGGCGTTAAACTTACACGTATTACGGCACTTGAAACGAACATCGCTCTTAACTTGGCAGCCCAGAGTCTTCGTATCGAAGCTCCAATCCCTGGTCAGCGCGCCGTCGGTATTGAAGTACCAAACCGCAAGGCAGCTGATGTGCGTTTGCACGGTATTTTGACTGCTAAACAGTGGCGTACTAATCAAGAGCCACTTAGTTTTGCGATTGGTAAAGATATTTCCGGTGAAGCGGTTGTCGGTGAACTCAATAAAATGCCACACCTTTTGATCGCTGGTCAGACGGGCTCTGGTAAGTCGGTCATGATTAATACCTTGCTTACGAGTCTCTTGTACCGCAACAGTCCAAGTGAAATGAAGCTTATTTTGGTCGACCCAAAACAAGTAGAAATGGCGCCGTACGAAGATATTCCTCATCTGTTAACACCAATTATCACTGAACCTGAAAAGACAATTAGTGCCCTCAAATGGGCGGTTAACGAAATGGAGCGCCGCTACAAACTACTCGCCGCTGAAAAGATTCGTGACATTAAGAGTTATAACCAAAAAATTCAATCTGGTAGCAAAAAACTATCCGTTGAGGACGAAGATGGTAACGAGCAGCGCGTTGATGAAGGTGCGATGCCGTACATCGTGATTGTGATCGACGAGCTTGCCGATCTGATGATGGTGGCATCACGTGACGTTGAGGCCTTGATTGTACGTCTTGCACAAAAGGCTCGTGCTGTCGGTATTCACTTGGTGCTTGCAACCCAGCGTCCATCAGTTGACGTTATTACTGGTCTGATCAAGGCCAACGTACCGGCTCGTATTGCTTTTACGGTAGCCTCACAAATCGATAGCCGTACTATTTTGGACCAAGCCGGTGCTGAAAAACTTCTAGGACAAGGTGACATGTTGATCTTAACTCCTGCCATGAGTAAGCCAAAGCGTATCCAGGGTGCCTGGGTGATGGACGAGGAAGTGGTCAAGATTACCGACCACTTGCGTATGCAGTCAGCACCGCAGTATAACGACGAGATTATCTCGCAGCCTGTGCAGTTGAACGGCAAGGGCGGTGTGGTGATGGACTTTGATGGTGGCGGTGACGACGATATGTACAAAGACGCGCTTCGCGTTGTGGTTGATAGTGGCAAGGCGAGTACCAGCTTGTTACAGCGTCGTTTGCGCATTGGGTATGCCCGTGCGGCTCGCATTATCGAACAGATGGAAGAGCAGGGTGTTATTGGCGCAGCGGACGGCTCTCGTCCGCGCGACGTGCTCATTAGCAGCCTCGATGAACTTGGCGGCAGTGACGATCTCTAGATTGCGTAGCTGCAATTAAGACGATTTATTCACCCCTCTGGCGACAGAGGGGTGGTATTTATCCACAGTTTTTGCTATAATTAACAGGTTATCAACTCGGCTTATACCAGATATAAGCATCCATAAGGATTCCAGAGGAGGAAATCTATGAAAGAATACGAACTAACCGTTCTGATTCACCCTGATCTCGAAGCAGATCTAGAAACTCCACTTGCCAAGGTTCGCGATATTATCACGACTGCTGGCGGTGAAATTGTAAAAGAAGACAACTGGGGCAAGAAAAAACTTGCTTACAAAATCAATCGTCAAGATTTTGCTGTCTACGTGTACTTTGATGTGAAGCTTCCAGCTGACGCACCACTAAAGATTAGCAACACGTTTAACATTACCGAAGAAGTTCTTCGTTATCTACTCGTTACTGTTGATGAAAAGGGCCGCAAAGCTCTTGAGGAAGCTAAAGCTAACGCGTCAAATGATTCTGACGCAAAAGAAGAGGAATAATCTACCATGGCTAAAAGTATCAACCAAGTTATCTTGATGGGCCGTTTAACACGTGACCCTGAAGTACGCACAACTTCAACAGGCAAAACTATTGCTAGCTTTAGTATTGCGGTTGATCGCGGCGGCCAAGAAGATGCAGCTGACTTTTTCGATGTTACGGCATGGGAAAAGCTCGGTGAACTAGTTAACCAGTACCTTAGCAAAGGACGTCGCTGTTTAGTACAGGGTCGTTTGCGCCAAGATAGCTGGGATGACAAAGAAACTGGCAAGAAGCGTTCTAAGGTAGAAGTCGTCGCAACTGACGTTACTTTCCTTGACGGTCCTGCTGGCGAAGGTGGTGGTAATGGTGGTTCAAGCAACTACCCATCAAACAGCGGTTCATCTAAAAAATCTGACGATGTTGTGATTGAAGACATCGACGACAAACCAATTGATTTAAGCGAGATTCCTTTCTAGGAATAATTTAGGAGAATATTAGAATGGCTATTAAGCGATTTAAACGAGATACCCCAGCGTACTTTGATTACAAAGACGTTAAAACATTGCAACGATTTATTAACATCTACGGCCAAATTGAGCCGATTGCAAAGACTGGCCTTAGTGCTAAGCAGCAGCGTCAACTCGCTGGTGCTATCAAGCGTGCACGTCACCTTGCACTACTTCCATTTGTTACCCAAGGCTAATTGGTAACTGGTATTTGGCAGGTGAGTACAACTACCCACCTGCTATCTACGACTTACTAACTACGACACACTGAAAGGACTATTATTATGTATCAACCAACTGATTTAAAAAAAGGCGTTGTCTGCCAAATTGACGGTAAACCGTACCGCGTGATTGACTATAACCAAAAGGTGATGGGCCGTGGCGGTAGTATCGTAAACGTAAAACTACGTAATCTTATCGACGGCAATATTATCCCTAAAACTTTTAAGGGTCAGGATAAAATCGAACGCGCTGAAGTGAACACAAAAAGTGTTCAGTATCTATATAAGGACGCTGACCTCTATTATTTCATGGATCCAGAGACATTCGAGCAGTTTGAGCTATCCAATGAAACAGTCGATACGGCTGCAGGCTACTTAAAAGAGGGTGACGAACTTGGTCTTCAATTCTTTGGTGATCGTGTGATTAATGTTGAACTTCCAAAAAACTTATACCTAGAAGTCACGTACGCCGAAGACGTCGTGAAGGGTGATACAACCAGCAGTGTTCTAAAAGACGCCACGCTTGAAACAGGTATCGTTGTAAAGGTACCTTCATTCATTAAAACCGGTGATGTTGTGTCAGTTGATACGGCAACTGGTGAATACCGCGAACGCAAAAAATAATGACTAAACAACGCCTAGATATTGAGCTAACAAAACGCGGCCTGACGACCAGTCGTTCGCAGTCGGAAAGTTGGATCAAGCTAGGCAAGGTGAC
>CAMLED010000077.1 GCA_946479115.1 uncultured Candidatus Saccharibacteria bacterium
GTGTGACATAGGTTAACTCCTTATAGTTTCTAAAATCAATCTGTTCAATTGTAGCTAAAAAATGGCGATACGTCAAGGGTGGGGTGGAGAAACTCGTGTAATTGACAAAAATAACAATATATGATAATATACCGCAAAGATATTGCATTATTCATTCTCAAGAGAGTAGGAAGCAATGTTTGCCCTTTTTATTACCGAGATAAAACGTTGCATCAAGCGACGTCGTGAGCTGCAGTCAGAACGCCCCGAGAAGAGACGTTTTGGCTGGAAGGCGGTAGCAAGTGTCGCGGCTTTGGCAGTATTGGCAACGGCCGGTTACATGTCTACGCTGGACTCTATGTCAGTAGGGAGCGAACCTGGTTCTGCTGTTGTGCCGACAGGGTTTGATACCAATTCAGGCGCTCATTTTCGCAATGTGAAAATGGTCAACGGGGAAGCATTGTCGTCCGAAACGATTAGGATGCTGCTTTACGATGGTTGCGCGGTTGTTTCGAGCGACATGTCGTATCTGAACGACTTCTTGCCACTCTACAGCTATGCGGTTGTTGCGACAGCAGAGGAAAGTGGTGAGTCAGTTGTTATTTGGTGCGACACTTCGTCTGATGGGCTGCCTGCTGCATCTAAGCAAGTAGCATTAGAAGGTGAATACAGTGCGTTGTTGATCAAGATTGACGAAAAAGTTCACGCCAAAGAGGATGCTATTCTCAAGACCATGCACGAGAAGTTCGAGGCTTGGTGGACGGATCTATCCTTAAAGGGCTTCGAGGATACACTTCGCGTTATCTTCGGAGGTGAGCAGCCAAAGGTGCAATTTTTGAAAGAGTTCAAATCAACGCAGGATGTCAGTAAATGTACCGATGATCTTGCGCTCAGCTTTGCGTCGGAACAATTTGCCAATGGTAAGTTGATTAAGCGAGAGCAGGGATCAGCGACTCAGTGGTCAAAAATTTGCCAGACCAAGCTCAATATTGATGTCGGCAAGCAGAAGTCAGGACTGACGGCTGCGTTTATCCGTGTAAGAAATGCCGAAGCCGTTTTGGCGGAGTAGTAGGCACAATCAGGTTGGCCAGATCCCTTTATGATCTGGCACTCGCCAGGTCTTTAGGGGCCTGGCTTTTCCTTTTATGTATAATCTACTTAGATTGACTAAAATGCAAAATAGGTATAATGTATACACACTAACGCAAGACCTCCATTCCAATATATAAGGAGTAAGTCATGAAGTTCGTACCTATCGTAACAAAACTGTGCGGAGTAGTAGCAATACTGCTCTTGTCTGGCTGCGCATTGTCAGCCTCGGAAGTGGTGAAAAATGTCGAACCGACAATAAGCGTCCGTGATGACGCATTGCCAAAACCTACCCAGACTACATGGTCAACACCAGAGCCTACTTCAATAGCGCTACCTACTAAGGGAGTGCCACCAGAGTCCCCAGCATCGGTTGTTCCACAATGCGAAGGGGTGAATGCAACAATCTGGTATCGATTCAAACAATCAGGTATGGACTGTAAGTATGTTATCGCTTTGCGCAATGCGCTGCTGCAGATGGGCGGCGAAGACGAGCTCGATACGCTCATGCTGAAATATCACTCATTAAATTGCACCGAAAATGGTGGTAAGGGGCAGGGTGAGCCGCTTCCGTATGATCCATCGAAAAAGATTTATGGTGGTGAAGAGCTTCTCTACAAGGTAAAGCCAGGTGAAAGTAAGAGTACCGAAGGCGAAACGCTGAGATATGATCTTGGCAAATCTGTTCCTTGCCGTACGCCAAAGAAGTGAAGCGCAGCTCAACACAAAAGGATCGCCAGGTCTCCAAAATGACCTGGACTAGCCAGGTTTTATTGGAGACCTGGCTATCTTTATGTCTTTATGAGTACAAGCAATTCGCGGGCGACGATTTGGTCTTCGCGGAAGTAGAGTAATTCTTTGTTCTCGATATTGTTGAAATCATAGCGTTTGTAGCCGAGAGATTCTACGTCGTTTACGAGCGGCAAGTGGGTGAAGTCATTGTTGATGCTTTTCCAGGCCGGTACAGCGATACATAGTGGCGTACCAGGCGCGATTTGCGAGCCAATGTTCTTTAGGAAAGTGCTGATAATATAGTTACAGTTTTTGCGAACATCAGTGAGTTTCGCCGGTGATGGCGGAGCGCTAAATGGTTGGCCTAGGTAACTTTCGCAAACTACGGCGTCAATCGGCTGCTGCCATGTGGTATCCATCGCGTCGCCGCCATGAACGGTCGCATCAATAGTCAGGTGATGAGTATCAGCGAGCCACTCAAGGTTTGCTTGGGAGTATTTGACCATTTTTTCTGCAAGGTCAGTGCCGTAGACGGCATGATCGAGTAATGCGGCCTCCTGAAGGATAACGCCGGTTCCGCAAAATGGATCGAGCACACGCTGATGGCTGGCACCCGCTGGGACGGCAAGATTAATCATCATCTGTGCAAGTTTTGGCGGAAGCATGCCGACGAAGGCATCGCGTTTTGGCCGCTCTTGATCGCGTTTTGCAAGGGCGGTGATGTTCTGGGCGCCGGTACTTTCGGCAACGATAATGCTGCCGTTTCCACCTTTGACAACAATGAGTTCAACTTTATTGTTCGATAGCCCCAATTTATTGTGGTGAGCAGTTGCCGTGTTCAGGACTGGCTCTGCGTTAGGAATGAGACGTAGGCTTACATTTTGTTTTTTGAGCTTTTGCTTTAGGATGATACCGGTTTTTTGCACCTCACGGGCATCAATAGGGAAGCCGTAGACGCTAATACCAAGCGTAATCTTGCCTTCAAAACCTGACCAAGCCTGAACGTAGGCTTGAACGATTTTTTGACTGACACGGTGCCAATCACTGGCAGGGAGTTCAATAACAACTCGTCCAGCTTTTTGTGTACCACCTAGTTGTTCAATAGAAAGTTCGTCAGTTTTGACGGTTGCGGTGTCGTCAGAAAACCAGGCGGTGTTTGTGCCGCCGTATAAATGTTCAAGCTCGGCCATACCGAGGGCTGGTTGTCGTCCCAAAATCGCAATATACATATCTGTAGTATATACTAGTTATATGTCTTTTCGCGCATGGTTAAGCACAATTACCCTCGTATTAATCGCCGTGATTATCTTTTTTTCGCGACATGAGTTAGTGCGTGCCTGGCAATTATTGGAACAAGTTAACATTTGGATATTATTATTGCTGATTCCTGGGCAGCTATTGGTGTACTATGCCGGCGGGGAAATGATGTTCTCATATTTACGTGGTAAAAAGGCGATTAGTCATATTGCACCATTAGGCCTTGCACGTATGGCACTTGAAATGAACTTTGTAAATCACGTGCTACCAAGTGGCGGCGTCAGTGGTATTTCGTACATGGGTTGGCGCCTCGGTGGTTACGGCGTATCGGCGGGGCGTTCAACGATGGCGCAAGTTGTTCGTTATTCAATGGGCTTTGCGTCGTTTATTGCACTACTACTAATTGCAGTGCTGATCGTGACGATTGACGGAGGGATTAACCGTTGGATTATTTTGGTCAGCTCTATTTTGGCATCCGGTATGATAAGTGTGATGGTAGCGGCGGTGTTCGTGATGAGCAGCACGAAACGCATGACATGGTTTGCTAGCTGGACGACACGGACGGTTAATACACTTGTACGCAAAGTAACGTTTGGCCGTAAAAGAAAAGTACTTGATAAGGACCAAGTGAATGAGTATTTTGATGAACTCCATCATGACTATGTGGCCCTCCGTGCTGACAAACGAATATTGATTCGACCATTCCTGTGGGGCCTCGTCTTTAATCTGGCTGACGTTGGATTATTCTTGATCGCATTCTGGGCGCTGGGCGTTCCGGTCAATCCTGCGCCTGTGTTGATTGCGTATGGTGTGGCATCGATGGCTGGGTTCTTCGTAGTGACCCCAGGTGGTGCCGGTGCATACGAAGCGATTATGGTGGCATTCTTGGCGATTGCCGGCCTGGCGCAGGGAACGGCAATTGCTGGTATTTTGCTCGCCCGGGTTATTTTACTGCTGGGTACTATCGGATTAG
>CAMLED010000078.1 GCA_946479115.1 uncultured Candidatus Saccharibacteria bacterium
ATGGTGGACCCTGGAGGACTCGAACCTCCGACCTCGTCAACGTCAATGACGCGCTCTAGCCAACTGAGCTAAGGGTCCATAGCTTTCTTATGATACCAGACAGGGGCGGGCGTTGCAATAATCAGGGGGAGTGGTATATGATGTAAGGGAACGATGACGTGGCCTAACCATTCACTGAGTTCCGTGGGAAGTAGTAATGTACGATAACGTTACTTCATAAGTGCCTGCACTACTGCGGGAAGTCCGGTGGAACCGCCCGATTATGGGTCCGAGACATGCGATATATAGCTTTGAATTTTTCAAAACTAGTCATCGCATGTTTTTTATTTATCAAAAAAGGAGAACAAGATATGAACGACGAACAACTACACGCTATGCGCCACAGCCTAGCACATATTACTGCAGCTGCTGTGCAGCGTCTGTGGCCAGAAGCTAAATTTGGAGTTGGTCCAGTAGTAGAAAACGGCTTTTACTACGACATTGACCTAGGTGACAAGAAGATCTCTGACGCCAACTTCGCTAAGATTGAAAAGACAATGCGCGGCATTATCGAATATGGTGATGATTTCGAGCGTTTTGAAATGTCGATCGATGAGGCGATTGCGTGGGCTAAAGAAAATAATCAGCCATATAAAGAAGAGTTACTTAATGACCTAAAGCGCTCAGGTACAACCGTGGCAAAAGACCTCGACGTTAATGAGCTGGGGCTTGCGAGTGATGGCGATGCCGTGATCGAGAATGTCTCGTTCTATAAAAACGGTAACTTTGTCGACCTTTGCCGGGGACCGCATGTCGCTAATACCAAAGACGTCGGCGTCTTTAAGCTACTACGTGTTGCTGGTGCCTATTGGCGTGGTAAGGATACGAATCCACAAATGCAGCGTCTATATGGAGTGGCCTTTGCGACTCAAGAAGAGCTAGATCATCACCTTGAGATGCTTGAACAGGCTAAGCTTCGTGATCACCGCAAACTAGGCAAGGATCTAGACCTTTATACGGTATCGCAACTAGTTGGTGCGGGACTGCCGCTATTCACGCCTCGAGGCACCGTTCTTCGGGATATTATGGCTCAGTATTCGAATCAACTGCGTCAGGCACACGGTTTCGAGAAAGTCTGGACACCGCACATTACAAAAACTGCTCTGTATGAAACGTCAGGTCACTGGGCAAAGTTTGGTGATGAGCTATTTCTTGTCACTAGTCAGGAAACTGACGACAAAATGGCATTAAAGCCAATGAATTGTCCGCATCACACGCAAATTTTTGCCAGTAAACCGCGTAGTTACAAGGATATGCCGGTGCGCTTTCTTGAAACTACGACTGATTACCGAGATGAAAAGACTGGTGAGCTTGGTGGGTTAAACCGGGTTCGTTCATTGACCCAGGACGACAGTCACGTTTTCTGCCGCAATGATCAGATTGAAGATGAAATTAATCGATTGCTCACTAGTGTGCGTGAACTATACAAGACGATTGATATGAAGCTACGAGTTCGTTTGAGCTACCGCGACGATAGTGACGGGTATCTTGGCGACATGGAACTATGGGAGTCGGCTCAGCAGCAGCTAAAGAGTGCGGTGATTAAAAATGAGCTCGAGTATTTTGAACAGGAAGGCGAAGCGGCCTTCTATGGTCCAAAAATCGACTTTATGGCGACTGATGCACTCGGCCGCGAGCATCAGCTAGCTACAGCGCAGCTTGATTTCGTACAGCCAGGTCGTTTTGGTCTGCAGTATACGGATGCCGAGAGTGCCAGCCAAACACCGGTGATGATTCACTGTGCGCTGCTGGGTTCAATCGAGCGATTCCTCAGTGTCTTTATCGAACATACGGCCGGCTGGTTCCCATTATGGGCAGCCCCTGAGCAGATACGTATTCTTACTATTAATGACACGGTCCTGGGTTACGTTGAAGAGATCGAGACAGTACTACGTAATACAGTCTTGATGCAGCCAGTGAAATATAATGAGCTACGCTTTACTCGTGATGACCGCAACGAGAGTCTTGGTAAGAAAATTCGCGAAGCTACCACTTGGAAGATCCCTGTTCAGTTGATCGTCGGCCCAAAGGATCAAGAAACACGTGAAGTCAGTGTGCGCACGCAAGCTGGCGAAGAGAAAATTCAACTAGATAAACTAGCTGACTACCTGACGGCGTTATAAGGATTTATTCGTGGTCGACGCGTCATTTAGAGATAAAGTATACGAGTTGATGGCCCGAGTGCCAGCCGGACAGGTGACAACGTACGGTGATTTGGCTGGTTTATCGGGTCATGCCAATGCGTCACGCATTGTTGGCGGTATTGCCCACTATGGCCCTAGTGAACTGCCATGGCATCGACTTGTGAATCGATTCGGTGGTCTAGCAGCCGGTTTTGACGGCGGGCGTGAGGCGCAGCAACAGTTACTAGAGCAAGAAGGACTACAGTGTACGAACTTTACTGTCGATAATTTTAAGGAGCATCGATGGCAACCAGATCTTTAGAGACTTTGCCGCTTGTAGTGATTGCTGGCCCAACGGCGAGTGGCAAAACGGCGCTCGCTATTGAACTGGCGGAGCGATTTGGCGGCGAGATTATCTGTGCAGACTCGCGAACAGTCTATAAAGAAATGAATATCGGTACCGCTAAGCCCACAGCAGTCGAACAGGCGGTGGTGCCACATTGGGGCCTTGATCTTGTACGACCTGATGAAAAATTTACAGCAGCTGATTTTAAAAAATACGCAGAGCAAAAGATACTAGAGATCCGCCAGCGTGGACATATCCCGTTTCTCGTTGGGGGGACTGGACTGTATGTCGACGCAGTCGTGTTTGATTACTCGTTTGGTGAGGAAGCCGACCCGAATCGACGGGCTGAGCTTGAAAATATGTCATTAGAGCAGCTTCATAATTATTGTTTAGAAAACAACATTAGACTACCAGAAAATGCATTAAATAAACGCTACGTTATTCGGTCCATTGAGCAAAATGGTCAATCTACCTCAAGAAACAGTGAACCGATAAGCACAAGTATTATTGTAGGAATTGCTACGGATAGAGAGATTTTGCGAACACGAATTGCTGGTAGAATTGAACAATTATTAAACGACGGGGTTGTTGACGAAGCAAGTATATTGGGCAAAAAATATGGCTGGGAGACGCCTGCTATGACTGGGAATATCTACCCATTAATCCATCAATACCTTCAGACTAAGATGAGCCTAGAAGAATTAAAGGAGAAAAGTACAACAGTTGACTGGCGGCTTGCCAAGCGGCAACTCACTTGGCTGCGACGCAATCCACACATTCACTGGGCGTCACTGAGTGAAGCGCGTGACTATCTGTCAGAGCGACTCGCCAGTCGCTAAAAGGTATGCTATGATAGAACACGAAACTTATTCTAGGTAGGGAAATGATTGACGCACTATTTGGTTCAAAAACTCGGGTAAAATTACTGCATCTATTCCTGAACAATCCAGGCAAGGCTTTTTATGTCCGTGAAATCACACGTTTAATTGATGAACAAATCAATTCCGTGCGCCGAGAATTATCTAATATGCTTGAGGTAGGTATTATCACAAGCGATAGTGCCGACAACAAACTCTATTATGAGGTTAATCAGCGATACGAATTTTACGTACCATTTCGCGCCATTTTTGCTGATGAACAGATCGAATCTGTTGTCGAAGCTGGTGCAAATAATGCATGGCATACCCTTGTGACCGAACTGCCAGGCGTACGTCTCGCAATCCTCGCCGGGGTCCTCGTGAAGGGCTCAACTAGCGCCGTGGATCTATTGCTCGTTGGTGAAGTTCCGTCTATCAAGCTGAAGAATGCTATCAAGCAGATCGAAAAAGTTGAAGCTCGCGAACTTAACTACACCGTACTTAGTTACGATGAGTTCTATTATCGTCTGAGCGTTCGTGATAAATTTATTACAGAGATACTTGGCGGCAAAAATACTGTCCTACTCGATACCGATAATGTACTGAAATTGTAGAAGAAGGAGAA
>CAMLED010000079.1 GCA_946479115.1 uncultured Candidatus Saccharibacteria bacterium
CCCAATCAGTTATCTCGCCGACAATCTTTAAAGGCTCTTGGCTACGATACGAACGGGTAGGATTACCGGGGAACTTTTTATCCGTAACATTAGGATCATTTTCAAATTCACCAATTGGTTCAACAATATACACACGTGGAGCGCCTTCGCCTTGAGACAATTCGGCAGCTAGGCCAGCACCATTCACTAACGCCGTAAAATAGATATGGTTCATCGTGACTTCGGGCCGATAATTTGAATTGAAACCTGCCGTTAACAAATCACCAATCTTTAGATCAGCTTTTGTTCCGTGGTAAAACGGTCCTTCGTCCAAGCTCATGGTGTTTATTTCTCCACACTTGCCATAGAGATAGCCTTTGAATAAACAAAGCCTGTCAGAATAGGCAGCACAACAAGCGAAAGCAGTGACCCAGTCACAAGGTAGGGTTTGATCGACAATGTTTCCGGTCCAAGAACGAAATATACGAGCGTCAATATCAGCCAGAAGAACCCGTTAGCCATCGAAAGCAACATAGTCGTGTAAAGAGCCCACTTATCACCCAGATCATCGTCACTGCCATGCTCCTTAATTGCCTTAACAACCAAAGCAGTAAATACGCCTGGGATAATCAAACATAGCCCACTTGAAATAGCATACAACAGCAACGTTATCACGTTTAGTTCAATGATCAGATGCGGGAAAAAGAGGAGTATTGAGGCGAAAAAGGGGATGAGTAACAATGAGATGCTATATAGCAACGCGACATGATCACCATGTATTTTTAGTAAAGCCTCTAATTTTTCTTGCATAATAAAATTATATACCACATGCTACGCCGCGAGATAGTACGGACTAGCCGATTTTTGATCAACTATTTAACTAATAAAAAGCGGATAGTTTTTGTTTTCACCCGTAGGTGTGCAGACATATCCAGGTCTGAATTTCCATGCTTATCTACCAGCCGTACTTGTCAAGACTGTTGGTAGGCTTCTTCGGTTTCTTGCGACGGCCGCCACCCCTCCCGCTATACTGCCCACGGTTAGTCCCATTGTCATTTGGGCCATCGCCGGAGCCGTAGTGGTCGTGGTTTGCGGAGTCGAGAAAGTTCGACTCACTCTTATCTCCGTCGCCAAGCAGGGTGTGTCCATCCGCAGGTCCTGTTCCAAACGAAACAGTCAGCGGATTTCCATCTGTGTCACTCCCGCCCATAGGTTCACTCCAGTTGGTGCTCATATGATCACACTTTCAGAATGCAAGGTAGGACAAAGCCTACAAATGTAAGCTACGCCAGTAGCTCGTCAAACGATAGATTGACTGCATATACAGTAATTTATATGTGCTCAAATGTCAATTTAATGTCAAAGCTAATACAACATTATGCCCACTCGAATAGGGGGATGGACTTAAGCAACCATGTTTGTCATTGATAAGATTTCGTGTATGTAAGTTTTCTCTGTTAAACTAATATCATGCGCAAAGACTTCACACAAGAATTAAAAACCGATGAACACCATACTCACTTCATCATCAAGGACGTAAAAACCGGCCTATTCTTAAGTTGGCATTCTAAAAATTACTATGGTGACGGAGCATATCTCCCATCAATAACACATTCTTCAAGAAGCTTAACGAGCATCCAATTTGTTAAGCACTTCTACGGTGAGGGTATGTCCCTGAATAGCTATCGCGAATTGTCGAATCGAACAAACACCTCTTTCAGTTTTGCCGATGACACACCTGGCAATGAATCTATACATTCATGCTACCTAGCTGAGTGTGACATATTAGATATGCGTTCAAAAACAATTAATGACGAGGTGTATGCGCCGTCATTAATTGCATTAGACGACTTGCATCATAAATTATCAAATAGCAAGTCTTATCCTGTGGTAGTGCAGGAGGGTATTGCAATCCTTTTGAACGATCAAAGCTTAAGCTCAAAATCATAAATACGTCTTTCGGATTAGTCCATTCATCATAGTAACTTTAGAATAAACATTTATTGAGTTCGAAGTTTTATTGATTTGATATACTATTCAAATGCACAACGACTCGCTATACCGTGTATCTCTAAAATGCCTTATCGGAAATGATGATGGTGATCTTTTGCTAGTCAAGGAGGCAGGGCGTGATTTTTGGGATCTGCCAGGTGGCGGAATGGATCATGGTGAAAATATTGATGCAGCAATAGCGCGTGAACTATTAGAAGAGGTGGGTTACCTTGGTGATTTTACCTACAAAGTGATCGGACTCGATGAACCTATCCAGCTACTATCACGTGAAGTTTGGCAACTACGAATCATATTAGAGGTAACGCCCCGAGAAATGAATTTCAGCGTGGGTGTCGATGCAGACGAAATACAGTTCATGAATCCGGCAGTTTTCAAAGACGCAGAACGAGTTCAAGAACGTAAAATCTACGAATACGCTGAGCTTGCTTAAACTCTTACTGTTAGCTTCATTAGATTACAAGAAAAAAACATAGTACACTGCTGCCCAAAATAAAACCTGCGCAATAAAGGCAACCAGTCGTCTGTTTCGTCTTGTCTTTGCATCAAGGCGCGACTCAAGAGGAGCTAGCCTAATATGAGCATTTTTTCTTGCTGTCGCACTGGAAATAAGATGTGTGTCTTTACTGTCGAAATACGGCTGCGAATGAGGTAGATTCTTAATTTGTGACTTTTTGACGATATGTGACGCTGGTCGCTGCGCCGCTCTAGCAGTATGAATCTCCGCTTCGGGTGAGATTGGCGCAATTATTTTCTTGCGTGAGAAAAGCTTGCCTGGCTGATGTTGACTGTATGAATTCGCCTGAGGTGCAGGTTTTTCTTTAAACTTTAAGAAATGTGACCTTAGCTGCATTTTTCTCTACTTTTCTGAGGTTACTTTCTCAATAAGCTTGGGGTTGTCTATCTTGGCTGAATTAATATCTTCACTGACCTTAATGATAGTAAGTTGATCAGGATCATATGGCCGCATAATGCGATATAGCGTATTGATGTCATCAATTTCAGGATTAAGCCAGTCCGCTTCATCGTCAGGATGGACAATTACAGGCAGGCGACTTGGAATCATATCGGATTCGGCACCAGAATTAGTCGTAATAATCGAGCAGGTACCCCATTCTTTACCCTCGGGATCAGTCCACGAACTATATACGCCAGCGAAGGCAAAGACAGATTGGTCAGTAGGCCGGATATAGAATGGCTGTTTGCCATCTGCCGAATTCTTCCATTCATAAAACCCGTTAGCTGGGATAAGGCATCGAGTTGAGCGAATAGCTGTTTGCCAAGTAGGTTTACTAAAGATACCTTCAGAGCGCGCATTAAAGGTTTTGTAGCGGAAGACAGAATTGGCGTTTGGAGCATTCTTTGGGATAAAGCCCCATTTCATTATCTCCATCGTGTTTTTGCCATTACGCGACACGACGACCGGCACAGTTTGTACGGGGCTAATATTATAGTGTGGCTTGACGCCTTTTGGAACACCACCAGCAAGTGCAAAGCGGTCACGTAGTTTGTCTATTTCATAAAGGGCGTATCGGGAACTCATCCTATTAGTATAACCTACTGATAGTACTTTATTTTTATGACTATGCTATACTATGTATAGTAAATACATAAGGCGGAAAAGATGACTGATAAAAAAGCAAAGAAAAACGACTCACTACAATTCGGTATAGATACCTTTGGCGATTTGCCCGTTGATAGTAACGG
>CAMLED010000080.1 GCA_946479115.1 uncultured Candidatus Saccharibacteria bacterium
ATTGTCTTGATATCACTCTCACCTGCCGAAGCTTCCTCTTGTGACACAACCGCTGCTTCATCGACACTCGAAAGATCGGTCCGGTACTGGTCTAGTACGTGACGAACACCTGTCTCAGATGCCATAAAGACTTTGATTGGACGCTGAATACGGTTTGCAAGATAATCGACAGCCTGGACGTTATTGGCGTCAATCATAGCGACCGCAAGACGGTTCTGCACCTCTGCGAGCGGCACCGCCATAAAGCGTTCAGCAATATCTTCAGGTAGCAGCGCCAAAACATCCTGGTCGATGATACTCGTACTAAGATTAACGTATGGGACGCCAGAGACCTGTGCAATTGCGTGCGTTAACAGCTCATCATCAACTATCCCCTGCTCGGTCAGAACCATTAGGAGGGGTTTATTCTGCTCTTTGGCAGTTTGCTCGGCGCCACGAAGCATCGGCTCCGCCACCAGTCCCTCATTAATTAAAAGGCTGGTCAGCTTTTCTTGAATGTCGTCAGTCAAAAGCGCCACGTCTTCATCTCCTGTTATTAGCTTTGGGGTGTGGCACTATCGCCACCAATAATCACCTCGACCGTTGGGTTAATCGCATTTGGATTAAAAACCGTTGGATCAGGCTCATCAACCGTCGTGGTAATCGCTTCGGCTGTTTTTACTTTTACAGATTGGTTCTGCGTATCACCCAGAACGCTGTTGGCCACAAAATACGCCACCAGCATACTGACTGATGCAATAAGGATAATCATAGCGATGTCTGATTTTTTCATGGCTTTACCGTCTTTTCTTGTAATTGAACTGTTTTAGCTGGCTCATAGAAGGCTCGTCCCTCTACTGATAACACTAACCGGTTTGACTGCGCTTCAATCTTCAGACTAGTGATATCAATGGCGCGGATTGAACGCTCAAGACGCTGCAAAAGATCTTTGAGTGCATTGGCATTATTAATATCAACACTTACGGCAAAACGGAACGTAATCTGATGTTCCGCATCAGTGGCTGCACTGCTAGCGTCCTCAACATTAGTCGACATCTGCGATTCAACACCGGCGACAGGATCGACATTCAATGTTTCGATCTTGAGTGCTGGATCATTCAGGAACTTAGCCTGAAGTGATGAACCGAGTGCTGGAGAGTTCGCTTCTGATGGCAATGCATCAAGCACGACACGAATTGGCTGTGTTTGATTTGGTGCCATCGCATCAGTCAGTGCTTGGTTAGTATTCATCTGACGAATCTTGTCTTCAAGTTCAGGTACG
This sequence comes from uncultured Candidatus Saccharibacteria bacterium, assembly GCA_946479115.1. Next base: position 1,262 of record CAMLED010000080.1, read on the forward strand.
ACTTTGTTGTTATTGCGAAGCGTGCTGACCGTTTTATCTTTGACGGCTAGGACACGTTCGTTAAATGCCGCTTTTTGATAGAGCAATACCGATCCAACGATTGCGATACCGACAACCGCCGATACAGCAGCCACCCACATAAACATCGTACGGTTAGCGTTGCTAATTTGTTGTCGCTTGCGAATTCCTGCTTCTGGAGTTGCCATCTTAATTACCTTCCTCTGGATCTGTCGCCTTTGCAGTGAACAGACTGTTTGGTACACCTAGGAACGAATCAGTTACGTTCGATCGAGTTGGCGCAACAATTACTGCATCACCAGATTGGCGTGAGAATAGTTCATCAGGATACACAAACGATAATGTGAAACGCAGTACCTTTGCACCAGAGGCATCTTCGCCGTAGCTACGGTCACTGCTGTCGTCAATTTGCGATGCAAGAGCGACCGACTGTGTTTGGCCATCTTTTGTAAACTGGAACTTGGTTGCTTCAATTGTCTTTTTAAAGACCTCGAGAGCCGGGTAACCAGCTGCTTGGGCTTCAATCTTGATTGTCTTGGTGGTCGAATCAAGTGTTAAATTCGTAATTGCCACAGTGTTTGGTGCTGGCGGATTGATTGTTGTCAGGATATCAAAGACGCGTGAATCAATACTTTTAGCATTATGCATAGCTGATAGTTTTGTCAGCTGATTCTGGATTGTCAGTGTGTTTGAGATATCTTCAATAGAGGCTAATTTAGCACTTTCATCTTTGATCGCGTTATCCGCGAGTGCGCCGCGAGCTGCTTGCACGACAAACACCCAGATCGCCAAGATAACAACAATACTCACCGTAGCAAGACCAATTATAATAGCGATTGAGATAACACTAGTACGAACACGCTGTGCATTCAGTAGTTCTTGTTTAACATCAGGGACTAGGTTAATTTCAATCATTTGCTGTTACTCCGCTGTGCTAAACCAACAGCTGTTGCAAATTCAGTTGCAATTGCGGTTAGTTGCTGTTGATCAGCCTGTGGGACACGTACTTTTTGCCATGGGTTTGCTTGTGCAGATGCGACACCAGTCTTTGCCGTCACGTATTCGCCAAATTTAGGAATAACACTGGCATAGCCTGACAGTAAAATACCGCCAACTGGAGTATTTGGGTAGCGTGTCTGGAAGAACTTGATCGATTTCGTTAGTTCGGCTGCAAAGCCCTCAAGAACGTTTTCAACGGCACGGAAGACTTGCCCCTCTAGACGATCTGGCGCTAGGCCAAATTTAACGATAAATTGACGCGCTTGATCCTCTTGCACGTTCAGGTTCTGAACAGCAGCCTTTACGAGTGAATACAAGCCAGTTGGGATTGTACGAACCAAGCGTGGTGAGTCGTTATACGTAATCACCAAGTTAGTTGATAGTTCACCAACATCGATAATCAAACGACCGTCCTGGATACCTGATGGCAAGAGTGAGCGAATCATAGCAATTGGATCTGGTTCAGCCGCGATGACATTCAAGCCAAGCTGCTCGACAAACTCTAGACGCTCTTCGGCATAGCTATTAGCTGTACTCGCGAGCAATACTTCCTGTTGTTGTGGATTATGAGCCGACTGACCTAATAATGCCCAGTCAACTTTGGCTTCATCAATGGCCATAGGAATATACTGATCAATTTGATATTTGATTGTACTGCGTAGCTCTGCCTCTGGCATTGTCGGTACATCAATCACCGTTGTAAAGGTTTTTTGTGATGGCAAGCCGATTGCTACATTTTTAGTTTTAATACCACTCTGGCCAACAGCTGTCATGATGATCTCACCAAGACGACGCTCTGACTCTTTCGAGTTAGCGCTAGTTGTTTGAATATCGACTGGTGCGTAGCCGTAATGCTGCAGAGTCCAGCTGTCCT
>CAMLED010000081.1 GCA_946479115.1 uncultured Candidatus Saccharibacteria bacterium
CGGATGGTCGGGCAGATGAGCGTAATCTTAAGACGCTCGATGAAATTGCTAAGAACAAAGCTGGTATCTCTGCACAGTACCGGACTGCCTTTGCTGGTAAAGATTTTAGTATCGTCGATAATTACGACTGGTTCAAAGATATTAACTACCTTGATTTCCTCCGTACTGTTGGCAAAAATGTGCCACTTAGTATGATGCTGGGTCGCGATTTCGTTCAGGCACGCCTGGGCGAGGGTGGTTCAGGTATTAGTTATGCTGAATTTAGCTACTCGTTGATCCAGGGCTATGATTTTGTGCATCTTTACAAAAACCACGGTGTGACGCTGCAGCTTTGTGGCGCTGATCAATGGGGTAACTCGATTGCTGGCGTTGATCTTATCCGTCGTATGGAAGGCGGTGAAGCGCACGTGTACTCTACGCCACTTGTTATTAACAAAGCGACGGGCAAGAAATTTGGTAAATCCGAAGATGGCGCCGTATGGCTTGATCCAAAAAAGACGAGTGTTTATAAGTTCTACCAGTTCTGGCTGAACGTTGATGATGAGGGCGTAATTGATTACGCCAAGATTTACACGTTGCTTTCAAAAGAAGAGCTTGAAGCCTTAGGCCAGCGGCACGCGGCAAATCCTGGTGCCCGTGAAGCGCAAAAGGTGCTAGCGCGTGAAGTAACGACATTAGTGCATGGTGCAGAGCGTACCGAAAGTGTGATGCGCGTCACTGACGTTCTATTCGGTGCTCGTGAATTTAGTGATCTTAATGACCAGGATCTAGAGACGCTCGCTGGTGAAATTCCAACGGTTGTAACTGGAAAGTCTGTCATTGAAGCTCTGGTCGAGTCAGGCATCGCAACCAGTAACGGTGAGGCTCGTCGTCTTATCGCTGGTGGAGCCATCTCTCTTAACGGTGAAAAAATTAGTGACGACAATCAACTAAATACAACGACATTGATTAAAAAAGGCAAAAACAACTTCGTGTTAGTTCGATAATAATAAATGGGTGGGGCTATGAAACAAAAACAAAAAGGGTTTACGATTGTTGAGCTGTTGGTCGTAATCGTGGTAATCGCTATTTTGGCGGCTATTACGATCGTCGCCTATAACGGTATTCAGCAACGTGCGCGTGTTGCAACTGCCCAGTCTGATATGCGCAACCTCCATCAGGCGATGATGTCGCGCTTAATTAATGGTGAAGCGAATAATGGCACGACTTGGGTTAATGCCATGAAGGACGTGAACTTATACGACGCAACTCATGGTACATATACGAAATTGTTTGCCCTATGTAGTAATACGAATGATAATACGATCTCGATAGTAACTTGGAACCCGGTTCAAGTCCTGGGCGTCGCGACGACCGGTGCTGTTATGCCGACATTTACTAAAGGTTCACTGACAACGTCAACCTATAATGGTGCTAATCCAGGTACGCTGACTTTGACGAAGTCATGTTATGGCGCTGATCCAGACTATACGGCTGCTTTTTGGTCAAACGCTGGATAACGGCCGGCTGCCATCACAGACAAGTGGACTCTTCTTCGGTGTAGGTTTGCGTAAATAGCTCGCCCAAATACTGATATAGCTCAACTATTTCGGGGTTATCTTCGCCAAAGCGTCTGATCATACTGTCATCAAGGCGCAATTTGTTTTCTATCAGCTCTGCAACACTGGTGATACCATAATCATCTCTCATAACCATTCGACCAGGTCCAAGAATATCGACTAGTAACGGTGTGAGTTTATCGACGGCGCGTACAAACCGAGCTTCTGGTGTGGATTGTTCTTCGTAGCTACGAAGTAGTTCTGAAGTATATGGCGGGAGGGTTTGAAGTAGGGATGTGAGTGCCATTTGCTCACGTTGATGTTTATCGACAAGTTCTTGTTCGGTGAGGCTATAGGTAGGCGTATCTCCAACGGCAATTTCGACGAAATCATGGACTGTTGCGTATTGTGATAGTATGCCGCGATCAAGTTCTGGTCGTAACGTGCTTGCTAGTTCAACAGATAATACCGCCACCATCAGACTATGCTCAGCGTCATTTTCGCGATGTGTCTCATGATAACGGGGAACACGCTCGACGCCTGAATATCGGATACATAGATCGGCCAGTGATAAGCAAACTGCACTCATTTTTTCGACGGTAGGTGGTAATTCAATCAGTGGTTTAGGTTGCTCAAATTTTGTCATAGGGTAATATTCGTGAGTTGTCATTGTGGTATCCTTTTGTATTATCTTACGGGGACATTTATGACTGTAATGTGTTACTATGCAGGTGAATAGAAAGTATAATTTGACTCAAAATGATTTGACATGCATCATATCCAACACTACATTCTGACAATTTTATCGGTCACCAAGTGGGCACGTTTTAGCGACATGCGTCCACCGAAAGTTGATAGTAACGCTTACAGTTACCACCTCAAGCTTTTGCAGCGTCAAAAATTAATTGAAAAGCATAGCGACAAAGGCTATAGATTAAGTCCACTTGGTCTCGCTATGGTAGACCGAATGAGTACAACTGAACTGCAACTGCGTGTCCAGCCTAAAATAATCACCATGTGTCTGCTATATAACGAAGATGACAAAATATTATTGCTCGCAAAAAGCAAACAGCCTTTTGTTGGCGCCTGGACATTTGTAAGCGGGAAATTACACCTTGAGGATAGGGGAGCTCGTGCAGCGATGATCCGTGAGCTAAAGGAGCGGGTTGATGTCGCACCAAATGCTAGCCTGGCTCATGCGGCCGATGTCTATATCAGCGCCGCAATTAACGGTCAATTTGTTTCAACGGTCCTCGCGCACGTGTTTACGATGAGAATAGCTGCATCTGAAGTGGCTCGTACTGATGTGTTATGGACGGATAGTGTTGATAGGCAGGCGCTGCAGCTGGCACCTGGTGTTAAAGAAGTCTGTGAATTAATAGAGCAACACCCGGGTGAGTTTGTCTTTGATGAGTACTATATTGATTGGTAGATGCGGTTGGAATACTATGCGACCGTCTGAGACTGGTATGATATAAGTAATGAACCTCGTAACGCCGTTAGAAAAAATCAAAGGTGTTGGTCCAAAAACGGGCGAACAATTCAAAGCCGCTGGCCT
>CAMLED010000082.1 GCA_946479115.1 uncultured Candidatus Saccharibacteria bacterium
CATGGCTAAAGATCCAGTCACAACACCATCAGCATTAGACAAATTCTCACTCTCATATGAATATGATGTTACGTGGGATGATGCTCGCAAAGCAACCCGCGTACGCGGCGCTGATAAATAATTTTTCGACTTATAAATACGACCACCCTACAGGGGTGGTCTTTTGTTTCCCCACAGACCATAGCATTTATCCACTAGCATTATTAATAGCGCTATGTCATTATATAGACATGTTTTGCATAAATTGTTTTCACACGAACACCTCGGTTGCTAATTCACGGCCCAATAAAAAACAGCCTCAAATATGGCGTCGTCGACGCTGTTCAAACTGCGATACGGTCTTTACTACCTATGAGCGACCCTCACTTGCCGACAATACGCCCATCTCCCTACCACATGGATCGACCGATACGTTCAACCTAGGTAAGCTCATCCTGAGTATTTCAAAAGCGTTTAGTCATTCGCCGGCTGACGCCGAATATAATGCCCTGTGGCTGGCACAAACAGTCGAGGATACACTTTCGACGCAACGTCGCACAATCACCCCAGAAGATATAGAGGCAACAACTCATCAGGTGCTAAAAAAATTCGACGAACTTGCCGCCGTTCAGTACGCTGCTCAACATCAGCTTATTTCTTCAACTCGGAAGCGCGGACGGCCTTCTTTGCGCGTGCACGAGCCACGGTCTCGTGAGTCGCCTTCTCGGTAACATCGAATTTGTCGAGGTATTTTCCTAATAGCAGATGAGTCTGTGCGTTAAATGCAGAGGCAGAACTGTAGACGATAGCCGTTACTGGCATCAAACACCACTGGAGCAACATACCGATCGTACGGTGACGCTTATAGCGGGCTGGTCGTGGTGGCAACATCTTAAATCCAAGAAAAACAGTAATAAGCAGTCCGATCATCGCGACCTGCTGCACTCGACTAATCACCTCTGGTAACAGGTGTACGGTAATATCTTGAGCCGCGTGCGGGTTCATTAGTAGCGGCACCCAGCCACCGACTGCGACCAGGATCGCCATACTCGCTAGTGTAATATGACCATCAACCAGTCGTAGCAAACGTGCGAACCCACCAGCAAATGATACCGTACGACGCCGTGACAGCACGCGTGTGGCCACATATGGCACATCCGAGGCTCCGTATGCCCAACGACGTAACTGGATAAACTGTGCCTTTAGAGTGCGGCGATAGGTATCTGATAACACTGCATCCTGGTAAATAGGCACATAGATCGGCGTCACGGCATAATGACCATCGAAGTGGAAGTAACTGCGCCAATACTGGTGACCGTCCTCTACAATCGTACGTTTGCTCCAAAAATCCATCTCGACAAGCGCATCCATGGGCTGAGAGTGCGAGGCAAAGTTACGTAGCGTATGGGGACGCATGGAACTAATAATATTCCAGAAAGAGTTACCAGTAGCAACAACACGCATCGGTGCCGGTGCATCCCAAATGTTATTCAAAAAGAGCGAAACAGGCTGATATGACAGGTGTTTGCGGTCTTCGTGAACAATATATTCATAGGTTACATAGTCAAAATATGTAGCATGTGGGCGGTTATCACTATCCAGCGTCGTCACAATCACGTTCTCGTATGGGATTGCTTCGTCATGAAGCCATTGTTTTAGAAAATGACCAGCATAGGTGATATTACCACCCTTACCTACTACCTCATTTGGGAGGTCAGCTGGGTGCTGGACTAGATGCAATGCCTTAAAATGGCCAGCAAACTTATCCCGAAGCTGCATAACCGTTTGGTGAATGCCATCACCACCACGAGCTTCATAGGCCAAGGTTACGATCATCTGTTCTTTGTTATATGTCGTATCGATCAATGATTGAATGGTCGGCTCAAGAATCTCGTATGTTTCATTGTAAGCAGCAATAATCACTGCGTTGTAAATACTCGATGGTCGCGGGTAGGCCTCTGGCTGAGCGGTAATTAAACGCAAATTCTCTTTGTGGGCTTCGAAACCAAACCCTGTTGAATGAACTGCCTGCTCTTTCTTGTAACTTTTGTCGGGAGTTTCTAGTTGAAGTAGCCGTTTGCGCCAATCAATTTTTTGTGCGGCTTCCATGCGGTTGTGACCCCTGATGGTATGGGCAGCAATCCCGACCGCCTTTACTAAGACGGTAATGATAATCACCAACAGGTAGATACCAGCAAGAAGCGGATTAAGAATAGACAACACCACTAGTGTAATCAAGGCGCCGTAACTGAGCAATGCGGGAAGCATCTCAAAGAAACGATATGCTGGGGTACGCTTGCCGAGAGGAATTTCAAGATCTGTCATATTACAAGAAAGCGACCTTTAGGATTGAATGGGTCAAAATCCAGGTGATCAGCAAAAGAAGAAAACTCACATAGGTAAACAGTAGAGCCATTTGGCGGCGCTCTTGAACGTACATTTTAACAATCAAAATAGTATGAATTACCGCCAGGACAAGGCCAAAAAGGATAAATGAGAGCAAGTAGTACCACTTTTCGCGGTAAAACCGAGTCTCGCCAAAGGCACTATAGTGGACTGCCACCTGGAGATCGCTTGGGTGGAGTGAAATGCCAACATACAGACAGTACGCCAAACATGCCAGAATAAAAACACTGAGTAGCATGACCATTAAACGGTCAGCGATAATAAGTTTAAGTGAAGTAATAAGTTGTGTTTTCATAGTAATCTTTGGTGCGGGTACAGAGAATCGAACTCTGCGCTTAACCTTAGAAAGGTTACCTATTAACCACTATACGATACCCGCGTATCATAATGTGGAGCCGCTGACCGGATTTGAACCGGTGACCTACGCTTTACGAAAGCGCCGCTCTACCAGCTGAGCTACAGCGGCACGTTAGCATCTTTGTTATTATAGCATTCCCATCAGGCAAAGCAAAAGCCACTCACCTGTTGCACCAGGGGCCAAAAACTGCTATTATGTTCTAAGTCGTTACGACGTGTGGACTCGTAGTGAAGGGGTTATCACGCCTCCCTGTCACGGAGGAGATCGCCGGTTCAAATCCGGTCGAG
>CAMLED010000083.1 GCA_946479115.1 uncultured Candidatus Saccharibacteria bacterium
GGCACCTTTGCAATGTCCGATAATGGACGTAAATAGTTATGCTTATCAGGGGTGACTCTATTGATTTTCATACAAAATGTTTCAGAAAGTATTGACGTAATGTCAAATACGTGCTAATATGAGACATGATTGGTTGAATCTGCGAGATCCACCAAACGCACCTTATACCCCCTATTCTAACTTATGTTAGGTTGTGTGCAATGTGTTTATCTAGTAACTACCCTCCACTAGTGGACAAATAGCATTGCATACATACTAATCCCTTTAACCGGCGGACCTCCATGTTGTGAGGTGGGTCACGCTATGCCCTACGGGTGGGTTGAAGGGTAAAATGGCGCCAGGTGATGCCCACCCTTACCTGGCGCCTTTTTAGTTGGAAAAATAATTTGAATAAATGAAACAGCCCGCCGTATTTTTACGGCGGGACTTATGTTTGACAAGACTAGTTAATGCCAATTTTGCGAAGTGCTTGGATGGTTTTTTTGACCCGACTTCTGATCTCATCATCAGAGATCTTGATGCGTTTTTCCTCATTAGAATAAATGAAGAACGCATTGCCCGGCATATTGATAGGATGATAGCCCATGTCGTAGTGTCGGCCATCGATTACCATTCTTGAATAGAAGTATATACGACCATCAGACCCAAGTTTTGCTGAGGCACGGTAGATATCATCAAGGGCGATATGCCAGACTGCCAACTCTTCTTCTACTGGAAGATGTCCGATTAGGCGTTTACGCAACCATCCCGTGTACACGGGTTCATAACAACGAACGACATTCTCTAGTCGACCGTTTGGCCAGTTTTTGGCCCGCAGTCGTATTATTGTGACGGCCGCCTCAATGTTAATTGCAGCGAGCGAAGACTGGATGAGGTGCTGGGTAGTCGCTTCTGCGGATTTCCGTTGAGCGATTTGCTGCTTGCGCCACAAAGAATCTTTAGCGGCTTGTTCTACATAGCGCTGACGAACGACGGACTCTGCTATTCTAGATCTGCCTACAAAAATCGCATCATCTTCCATGACCTGCTTCTTTCACTAGTAATCTGTCAAACTTCATTTCGAGAGTCTGACATAGGAACGATTTCTCGCTTGGTTAGACTCAACCAAAACTAGGGATGAGTATGACACGACCGGACTGTTTTGCAAGCATAAGAAAGATAGGTCAGTCTGGTGGTTTAGGTGTCTATATCATGGTACGATAGAAGGAATATGACCCTTCTCATCCTTATAATTACGATCATTATTGGCAGTTTAGTGTCATTTGTTGGCGGCCTGCTACTGCTTCGTGCCAAGAAGCATCGCGAACTGGCTATTCTATTAACCCTTCCCTTTGGTGCTGGGGCGCTACTGGCGGCTGCGTTCTTTGACTTACTACCTGAATCATTCGAGCTTGGTGAGCCGCGCGAGTTACTCTTATGGGCACTTGGTGGTTTTATTATTTTCTTTGTTCTCGAGCGCTGTGCAACCTGGTTTCACCATCACCATGAACATGGCAACGAACAACATCAAAACGCCCTACAGCGTCGTCTGATCATTATTGGTGACATGATGCACAATGCGATTGACGGCCTAGCTATTGGCGCGGCATTCCTAGTCAGTGTCCCAACCGGAATTATTACCGCCCTTGCTGTCAGTGCCCACGAAATACCAAAAGAATTAGGCACTTTTGCCCTATTGTTATCGCGTGGCTGGAAGAACAAAACAGTCCTGCTCGCAAACCTGGCGACTGCACTGGCAACTATCATTACGGCGCTGATTGTCTTTTTCTTAGGAAGCGACGCTCATTTACCAGTCGGTCCCCTGCTCGCCCTCACGGCTGGCTTTTTTATCTATGTCGCTGCCAGTGATATTATTCCTGACATTCACGAACAGCCGCGCCGTTTAGGTACGATTCAGGCAGCTATGCTGGTCGGTGGTATTGTTGTTGTCGGTACTGTCGTGACGCTACTCGGCGTCTAGTTGTAGTTTGTGACTAGTGGTCGTTAGATTGCCTGCACAAAATGCTTCGGTAAGCTCAATAACCTTTGGGGTGATAGTCGATCCTAATACATCAGCCTCGGCTTTAGTAAAACCACTAAGGACGAAATCTGCATCATGAACACGGTCGCGTAGCGCGTTATAGATTCCAACGCGGATACGTCCGTAATTCGTTCCTAGGCGCGCATTAAGGGATTTAATACCGTTATTGCCAGCGTCACTGCCCTTTTCGCGGATACGAATGGTCCCGAGTGGTAGTGCGAGGTCATCGTGAATGACCAAGAAATCATCTTTGGCTGATAGCTTATAAAAATCAGTAATCAGACGCGCGGCTTGGCCCGTTTCGTTATAGAACGTGCTAGGTTTTACCAGTAGTGTCTTTTCGCCAGCGATTGTTATCTCGGCAATTTCAGCATGGAATTTTGGCTTTTTAATAAAGTCAGCCCGGTGCTGTTCGGCGATGGTATCAACGACTAAAAATCCGACATTATGACGGGTGTTTTTGTACTGCGAACCAGGATTACCTTGGGCGAAAATAACTTTCATAACTGTGATTATTATAGACCATTGACAATATGGATATAGATGTTAATATTCCAATACGGTTAGATCAATTTATGATTTGAGAGGATGTGTAGGATGAATGATATTCTTCTTACTCTAATAGTGGTATCGCTGGCGATTATGATGCTTGTCACCAGCGCAGTTGTTGTCGGTAGGCGTATCGTTTACCGGCGACAGCATCTCTATGGCCCGGTGACGTACCATATACCCCGACGGTGGCATTAAAATGCCACTAACCGAAAGTCCCGTCCGGATTCAGCGATTGCTGGATGCGGACGGGACTCATTTTTTATTCTGTTGGTTTTTTACGGTCTTTGAGATCTTGAAGATCTTGTGCGGCTTTTTCTTTGGCTTCTTCACGAGACTTCTTAGTAACTGGATCTTTACCTTGGGCGATGCGCTCTTTGTTGGCTTTGATCTGTTTTTCATCGC
>CAMLED010000084.1 GCA_946479115.1 uncultured Candidatus Saccharibacteria bacterium
TACAGGTGCTTTCTTGATCGGCATGCCAGTCTGTACGTCATAAATAACGCCGTTTATGGTGACTGTTTGTTTACTCATGCTGATGTTCTCCCCTATTTATGTATGCAGCGTGGCCATCTACCCCATGTCCACGTCTGTTGCCGCTTTGTTATTTAATATAGTAGATAAATAGTGGTGATTATGCAAGCGTTTATCGCGAGAGTTGATATAATAGGTTTACAATGTATCGTCCACCTTCTAAACGTGTCCAAATTATTCAACGAGTTGCCATCTATACGACTATGTCAGTTGCGGTGACCGTGCTTGTTGCCGTGCTGGTCTTTTTTATGCTTGGATATCAAATTAACCGAGCTGATGGCCGGATTGAACAAGGCGGCTTGGTCCAGTTTGATACCCGTCCAGGCGGTGCTGATATTAATATTGATAATAAAGTTTTAGGGACACGGACTGCTTCACGTAAAACGATGACTGCAGGCCAGCATTTCATTACTATGCAGCGTGCCGGCTATCAAACGTGGCAAAAATCGATCAATGTCGTTCCCGGATCGGTATTATGGCTCACCTATGCTCGATTGGTTCCACAGGACTTAAAACCAGCGAATGTCGCAAACTTTGCGTCGCTCAGTGATACACTCGTTTCGCCAAACAGTGAGGTGATGGCAATCAAAGAAGACGCGACGACGCCAACAGTCCAACTGGCCGACCTGACTGGTGACGACGTCAAATTAACGAAGCTAGATATTCCAGCGACTGCCTACACCGCTCCGGCGGCCGACAAAACTCAAACGTTTAGTTTAGAAAAATGGAATGCGTCGAGCCGTTTCTTGTTGGTTAAACATACGCATGATGACAGCAAAGTAGAATGGCTCGTCATTGATACTGATAACGTCACTGCCACCAAGAATATTACGACATTGTTGGGTGTTGACGCTTCGCAGATTACATTTAGTCCCAATAACGGCGCGCAGGTTTATGCGCTGGTTGATGGAGCGGTCCGCAAAATTGATCTTGGCGCCGTTACCTTGTCTGGTCCATTAATGTCGAATGTCGTTGAGTTTTCGATTTATGACAATGATACGATTCTGTACGTGACGCGGCCTGACGCATCGACGGCTATGCGAAGTGTTGGTTATTTGGATGAAGGTGCAAGCAAACCGCGAGTATTACGAACCTATAGTGACGACGGATCATTACCGCTACATATCGCGATCGGTAAATATTTTGATGATCATTATGTCGCAATTTCTTATGGCCACACAGTTGAGATTATGAAGGGCTCGCTATCGAAGAGCGACGCTACGACAGCGAGTGCATTTACGTCTCTTGCGACGATGGCACTTGCCAGTGATGCACAGTATCTGTCGGTTGTGACTAACGGACGATTTGTTGTTGCCCAAGAGGCTGGATCGTACACGGTGTATGATATTGAACTTAAAAAGACTACCACTACTGCCCTGCAAGGTGACGCGCCTGCAGTAGCCACTGAACTTCGTTGGCTAGATCCGTATACTATCTGGACTGACCGTTCAGGCAAGGTTCGTATTTATGAGTTTGACGGTGCTAATCAGCACGATTTATTGTCAGTAACGCCTGGTTTTAGCGCAACGTATAGTCCAAATGGCAAATATCTCTATGGACTGAGCCAATCATCTGATGCGAAGTACCATTTGACTCGCGTACGTATGATTCTTCCGTAAACGGATTGTTACTAATTATTGGCCAAAGATTCGCTGTAGTAGCGTCGGTGAGTTACCTGGAATACTGACCGGTTCGCTTGATGCGCCGCTAGTATCTGGCGCGGCTTGGGCGCTGGTCGGACTCGGACTTACTTGTTCAGCAGTGACAAGCAATCGATTAAGGGATGTACCTAGTGGCGTACAGGTAATAAGCGTCAGGACAGGTTTGTCAGTTGGATAAACAAGCTTTGAGACTTCAGTTGGGGCAACGACTTCTTTTTTGGTGACAGTATAGGTGTAGCGCACGCCATTATAATTAACGTAAATAGTGTCACTTTTGTTCAAGCGGTCTAGTTGAGCGAAAATAAACTTATAACTACCTGGGTCAATAATGTCATTACTTGAGTGGCCAGAAAGGACCGTGTTACCAATTTGACCTGGTTTACTGTTGGCGCCTGGGATGCCAAAGTACGCCACACCCTGCTCCATCGCTTTCATCTGTGAATCATAATCTGGCGTTACGTCATAAATGACAGGCACGTCGATATTAATCTTAGGAATGATCAGTTTTGGATCAGGACTAACAGCAGTCGTCGTGAGTGGGTCGACGATAATATTGGCAGGATCGATATTGCCCGGGCTGATATAGGCCTCGACGTTAGCGAACAGTACGCGGTTGTACTGCAGGAACAAGAATAAGAGCATCACGCTACAGGCGGCAGCGATCGGGACGAAGTGACGGCTTTTGCGTACTTTTTTGGCCGAGTCAGTTACTTTGGCGCGTAGCTTGCTGCGGAGATCGTAAAGCGCCTCATCGCGGCTGAAGTCATGTTTCGAATCATCGATGCTTTCGTCTGCTGCTTGTCCCTCTTTGACTGGAGTGCGGGCAGCAAGCTCTTGGTGAACGCGGTGCACTTCACCGACATAGTAACGCTCGTAGTACTGCTGGTAATAATCTTGCCAGGCGCTGTGGTATTTCTTCCACTGGTCTGCCTGAACTTCTGCTGGATTTACTTGAGTGCGGTCATATGGATTGGTATCGGCGAGTTCAGCCTGTGCAGGACTGGCTGTTTGCGTGCGTGTTGGCTGGGGGGTTGCGGTTTGTCGAGTGTCTGTATCGTAAATTGTATCGATTTGACTACGGACGATATTCGCGGCGGCGCTTTGGGTGTTTGCAGTGCGTACGTGTGGCGGAGTGGTATGAATATACGATCGCTGTGGTATCAGCGGCGTGCCCATTCGCCGGT
>CAMLED010000085.1 GCA_946479115.1 uncultured Candidatus Saccharibacteria bacterium
CGACCAGACTTTAGTAATCATACCTCACGAAGGATGCTATGGTCAAGGGTTATTTGAAACTATTTTGTAGCTAAAAACACAACTAGGCCAATTACCGCACCCAATAAGGCACCGACGATCACCTCAGGAGGTGTGTGACCCTTGGCGGCACGTGGCAATGGAACCTTACTTTTCTGCTCACGAATCAATGCCTGCAGTGCCGCACCTTGCTCACCTGACGAGCGTCGCACCATGACAGCATCATACATAACAACCCCTGCAACAAGAGCTGCTAGACCAAATATAGCCGAGCTAACACCTTCATAAAAACCTATCAATGTAAGTACTGACACCACGGTCGCACTATGCGCGCTTGGCATGTTGCCAGATAGGTATAGTTGACGAAGATGATTAAAGCTACGGTGTTTCACCACCAAGATAACGTACTTTGCCCCTTGCCCAGTTACCCAGGCAAGGAAAATGGCGATAAGATACGGAGATACCGTGTCCATGTGATTACGCTTCCTCTTCCTCTTCGGCTGCAGCCTGTTCAGGCATGAGGCCCAGTGATGATACTTCATCACCTTCGCGCAGGCGCATCACACGCACACCTTGAGTCGTACGTCCAAGTGTTGGGATATCCTTCAGGCTCACACGAATCGTTTGGCCCTTATCTGAAATCATCAATACTTCACTGGCATCAGCTTCAAGTGTTCGAACAGCAATGATCGGACCAGTCTTGGCTGTCACCACGCCAGCTTTAATACCGACGCCACCACGTTTGTGGCTTGGGAAATTAGACACCTTGGTCATCTTGCCATACCCATTAACGCTAATGACAAGTAGTTTTTCGTCATCATTATTAACGATATCCATACCAACCACGCGGTCATTTGGTCGCAAGCGAACACCACGAACACCACGGGCTGTACGTCCCATTGGGCGAGTCTCGGTTTCGTTAAAGCGAACCGCTTGACCAGCAGATGTTGAAACAATCACATCATTCTCGCCAGTTGTCTTCTTAATCCAACGCAGCTCATCACCATCGTCTAGCTTAATAGCAATTAAACCGTTGGTGCGTATGTTAGCGTAATCTTTAAGAGGCGTCTTTTTAACGGTTCCCTTGATGGTTGCCATAAAGAGGTAGCCTTCATCATTCGCATCTTTTGCGTGGCGAATAATTGAAGTAATCTTCTCTTCTGGCTGGAGCTGTAGCAAGTTAACTGCAGCAACGCCCTTAGCTGCAAGGCTCGCCGCTGGTACTTCGTAAGCTTTCAGACGGAAAATGCGACCCTTATTCGTAAAGAATAGAAGGTAATCATGGGTACTGGCTGGTACCAACTGATCGATAACATCCTCTTCCTTAGTGGTCATGCCACGTTTACCCTTGCCGCCACGGTTTTGACGACGATACTCGCTCACAAGCGTACGCTTGATATAGTTCTCAGTCGTGAGCAAGATAACTGATTCCTCTTCTGGGATCAGCTCTTCATCACTAAACTTACCAAGTTCATGATTGATAATCTGGCTACGACGCTCGTCACCGTACTTCTCTTTCATTTCGAGCAGTTCAGTTTTAATGACCTTCAGAATTTCTTTTTCATCGGCCAAGATAGCTTCGAGTTTTTCAATAAGCTTCAATAGTTCAGCAAGTTCATTCTCGATTTCTTCACGAGAAAGACCGGTCAAACGACGCAGTTGCATTGCAAGAATCGCAGCGGCTTGAATCTCACTTAGCGCAAACTGCTTCATCAGGTTCGTTGATGCTTCATCCTGAGTACGACTGGCACGAATAATGCGAATCACCTCATCAATATGATCAAGTGCGATCTTATACCCTTCGAGGATGTGCGCACGTTCCCTAGCTTTACGTAGCTCAAATTCAGTACGACGACGGACAACCTGTTGACGGTGTTTGATAAACTCGCTAAGCATTTCGTGAAGGCCGAGGATGCGCGGCTGGATACCGTCAATCAAGGCAAGCATGTTGTAGTGGAAGCTTGTCTGAAGTGCGGTTAATTTATAAAGCTGATTAAGGACCTTCTTTGGATACGAATCTTTCTTCAGCTCAATTACCACGCGAACTTTACCGCGAGCGGTCTCATCACGGAGGTCGCTAATTGTTGTAATTTTTTTATCTTTAACAAGTTCTGCGATTTTCTCGATAAGCGTTGCTTTATTTACACCATATGGTACTTCAGTCACAACGATCTGGTGTCGGCCTTTTTTCGTTTCTTCGATATTAGCCACAGCACGCACCATCACGCTTCCGCGCCCAGTTTGGTAGGCCTGCTTCATAGGCGCACCGCCATAAACAATAGCACCCGTTGGGAAGTCGGGACCCTTAACATGCTTTAGCAGGTCATCAATAGTAACGTGTTCGTTATCAATCAATTCAATCGAAGCATCTACCAATTCGCCGAGGTTATGCGGTGGAATATTGGTTGCCATACCAACAGCAATACCAATCTGACCATTCAAGAGTAGGTTTGGTACTTTCGCTGGCAGTACGACAGGCTCTTGCTTTGAACCATCATAATTATCACGGAAATCAACGGTTTCTTTTTCAATATCAGCTACCATCTCATCCGCAATTTTCTGCAAACGAGCTTCGGTATATCGATAGGCCGCTGCTGGGTCACCATCCATTGAACCAAAGTTACCCTGGCCTT